>NZ_JALXKT010000029.1:0-36924 GCF_025144775.1 Brachybacterium sp. p3-SID957
CGGGCGCGGTATCAGTCCAGGCTCTCGAGAGCCTCGTCGATCGGCTGGTCGCCGTCGTTGAACTCGATCACCCGGCCGATGGTGCTCTCGTGCTCGAGGGTCGCGGTGATCACCCGGGCCACGTTGGCGCGGGACACCTCTGCGCCCTCGGTGGCCGTGACGTCGATGCGCCCGCTGGGCTCCTCCAGGGTGAGGGCGGAAGGGCGCAGGATGGTCCAGGACAGCCCGCTGTTCTGCAGGTGCTCATCGGCCTCCGTCTTGGCCTGGGCGTAGGGGTAGAAGTCGTCGCCCTCCGGCACCCCGTGGCCAGGGCCGGCGCCGAAGTAGCTGACGATCACGAAGCGACGCGCTCCGACACGCTGGGCGGCGTCCATGGCGGCGATCGCGGCATCGCGGTCCACGGCCCAGGTCCGCTTCGGGTCACCTCCCCCGGCTCCGGCCGTCCACACCACGGCCTCCGTGCCGCTCAGCAGCTCCCCCCAGCCCTCCGCATCGAGCCGCTCGATGTCCGTCACCACGGGTCGGGCGCCGGTGAGCTCGATGTCGGCGATGTGGTCCGGATTGCGCACCGCGGACCGCACCTCGTGGCCCGCCTGCACCAGCAGCGGCTGGGCGAGAAGGGCGACCTTGCCGTGTCCTCCGATGAGTGTGATCTTCATGTTCCCACCCTGCCATTCCTGCCTGTGACCGTCGAGGGGCGGTACCGGGTGGTCGGGCTGCCGTCGCGCCTCCAGCTCGTCAGCGTATTCTGAGCCGGGCCGTGCCATCCGCCGGCCTCCGCCCCCGGAAGGAACCGCACCATGGCCGGTGGACTTGCCGCCCTGCTCGATGACGTCGCCGCTCTGGCCCGCCTCGCTGCCGCGAGCGCCGATGACGTGGCCGCCGCCTCCGCCCGCGCGGGTGCGAAGGCCGCCGGTGTGGTGATCGACGACACCGCCGTCACCCCGCAGTACGTGCAGGGCATCAAGCCCAAGCGGGAGCTGCCGATCATATGGCGGATCACCAAGGGCTCCCTGTTCAACAAGATCGTCATCATCCTGCCGATCCTGCTGCTGCTGAGCGTGTTCGCCCCGTGGCTGCTGCCGGTGCTGCTGATATTCGGCGGCCTCTATCTGAGCTTCGAGGGCGCCGAGAAAGTATGGGAGCTGGTACGCGGCCACGAAAAGAGCAAGCCCGCGTCCGCCAAGGGCGGGGACGCCGAGGACTCTGTGGTCAAGGGCGCGGTGCGCACGGACCTGATCCTCTCTGCGGAGATCATGGTGATCGCCATGAACTCCATCGAGCAGGACTCGCTGTGGATCCGCGCCGCGGTGCTGGTGGTGGTGGCCCTCGGCATCACGGCGCTGGTGTACGGCGCGGTGGCGATCCTGGTGAAGATGGACGACGTGGGCCTGGCCATGACCAAGGACCACGACTCCCCCGCCAAGCAGAAGCTGGGCCAGCGCCTGGTCACCGCAATGCCCACCGTGATGAAGGTGATCAGCTACGTGGGCATGATCGCGATGCTGTGGGTGGGTGGCCACATCATCCTCGTCAGCACCCATGATCTGGGGCTGGCCCAGCCCTACGAGTGGATCCACGGCCTCGAGGTGGCCGTGGGCGGCGGCGCGCTGGGATGGCTGATCAATACCTTCTTCTCGTTCCTGATCGGCCTGGGCATCGGCTCCGTCGTGGTGGCGATCATGCACGTGCTCCCGTTCGGACACCACGGTGAGGACGAGGACGGCGAGGAGATCGCTGCCGACGCGGGCCACGGCACCGGGGCTCAGGAGGGCGGTTCCCGCCGGGCGGACGCCGGGAAGCAGAAGCACCCCGCCGTGGGCGATCAGCGCGGCACCGAGACCGCAGCCGACCCCCGCATCTGAGCACCGCCCTCCCCCGGACGGACGACGGCCCCGTCGAGCACCGGCTCGGCGGGGCCGTCCGCGCCGCGTGGCCCCGGGGTCGTCAGTGCTCGCGGTCCGCTGCGGGGCGGTCCGGGCCGGAACGAGCATCGCCCGGGCCAGCATGTTCACCATGACCATTCGGTCCGGGAATCGGGGGCCCGCATCGTCTCCGGGAGCGGCCCCAGGAGTGATGCCCTTGCCACGTGGCCCGGCAGAGGCATACTCGCCCCATGGCTCCTCCTCCCCTGGGTCGTATGACGCCGTACGGCGTCGAGCACATCACCGTGCTGATCCTCATCGTCCTGTGCTCGGTCGCCCTGGTGCTGTGGACCCGGCGCACAGACCCCGCACAGGTCGACCGCGCCCTGCGGGTGGCCGGCTGGGTGCTGCTGCTCAATGCCGCGCTGTGGACGCTGTGGGGGTTCATGCCGTGGGCGTGGAACATCGACGAATCCCTGCCGCTGCACTTCTCCGATGCCCTGCGGTTCCTGCTGCCGGCCGCGATGATCCTGCGCCGCCCCTGGATGATCGTGGTGGCCTGCTACTGGGGCCTCACCCTGAACATGCAGTCCGTGCTCACCCCGGATGTGAACTACTTCGTCTGGGTGCCGCTGGAGTTCTTCCAGTACTGGATCTCCCACGGCTGCGGCGTCGTGGTCCCCGTGGTGCTGATCTGGGGCCTGGGGTACCGGCCCACCTGGCGGGGGTACGGCTTCTCCTACGCTGCCACGCTGGGATGGGCCGCCCTCGCCTTCACGGTGAACATGACGGTGGGGACGAACTACGCGTACCTGAACCGGGCACCGGCCGGTCCCAGCATCCTGGATCTGATGGGCCCCTGGCCGCAGTACCTGCTGGTCGAGGCGGCGGTGATCGCGATCGGCTGGGCACTGCTGACCCTGCCGTTCGTGCTGCTGGACCGCAGGCAGGGCACCCGCGCCACGGGCACTGGCGGTCTGATGCGTCGCGCAGCTCGGGCTCCGGCAGGGGGCTTGCCCACGCCGGCCTCGCAGCAGGCACCTGACAGTACGGGGCCCGGCGGGGCGGTCGACGCGAAGGCCCCGGCGGCTCAGAGCAGCAGTTCGACCTGAGCCAGCCGCAGCGGGCCCTCGGCGGCGGTCACCACGATGCGGTGGTGGGTGCACTCCTGCGGTGAGGCGATCTCGAAGGGGCGGGTCTGCCGCCGCCAGCGGAAGTGCTGATCGGAGCGCTCGTCCAGCAGCGTCCAGCTGGAGCCGTCGTTGGATCCCTCGAGCCGCCAGGCGATCGGGTCCCCGCCCTCCTCGGCACCCGAGGTGAGCGTGAGGAAGCGCGCGCGGCCGGGGCCCGGCAGCGGCGGAAGGTCGATCACGCAGCTGGCGGTGTCCCAGTGCCGCTCCGTGTGCGAGTCGTCGTCCAGAAGCGGGTCCTCGGGGTTGGTCTCCAGCAGGTCCATCAGGGCCTCGGGGTGCCCGCCCTCGGGGGTGGGCGAGGGGGGCACCTCGCCCCAGTCGCCGGGGTCGGCGGCGAGCGTGAACCTCAGCTCTCCGTGCAGCTGCGCGTGCTCGATCGCGGCGACGCTGTGCTCACGGCCGCGCACGGTCAGGGAGGTGACGTACGGATGCGCGGGTGCCTGGCCCTCGGCCACCACCGTGAACGCGGCGCCGCCGAGGGGGCGCACCTCGGCCCGGTCGAACAGTGGGGCCACCACGTGGTACCGACCGCTGGCGAGCTGCAGGGGGTACAGGCCGAGCGCGGTCAGCAGCCACCAGGCGCTCATCTCGCCGTTGTCCTCGTCCCCGGGATAGCCCTGACCGATCTGCTCGCCCACGAACAGCCGGCGCTGCACCTCCCTCACGATCTGCATCGCGCGGTGCGGGGCTCCGGCGTGGTGGAACAGGAACGGGATGTGGTGGGAAGGCTGGTTGGACATCCCGAACTGGCCCATCCGCACGGCCCGCGCCTCGTCCATCTCGTGGATGACGTGGCCGTAGGTGCCCTTGAGGTCGGCTCGCTCCGGGGTCGCGAAGAACTCCTCGAGCTTCTCCCACAGGCCCTCGCGACCACCGTGGAGGTCGGCCAGCCCCTCGCCGTCGTGCGGGGCGTGGAAGGCGAAGTTCCAGCCGTCGGTCTCGGTGAAGTCCCCTCCCCACACGCACGGATCGAAGTCGTCGGGCCCCTGGGAGAAGGAGCCGCCGGGCCCACGCCCCTGGAAGAACCCGATGCGCGGATCGAACAGCAGCACGTAGTTCGCGCTGCGAGCGCGCAGGTAGGCGGCCTCCTCGCGGAGCGTCCGGCGGCGCTGCTCGGGCAGGTCCTCGTCGGCCGCCAGCAGCTCGGCCTGGGCGGCGAGCCCCGCGTCGTTGATGTGCGCCTCCAGGGCCCAGGAGACCGACTCGGGGGTGTCGGTGTCCACGTACCCGGTGAACACCGCACGTTCATTGCCCTTGCGGCCCACCTCGGCGAAGGGCGGGGCGACGGTCGCGTTGCGCAGCCCGGCCTCATAGGTGCCCAGCGGGTCCGGCAGGGGCACACCCTTGACGGCGGCGTCGGCAAAGGCGATGTCGGAGCTGGTGCCGGTCATGCAGTCGGCGTACCCGGGTGAGGACCAGCGGGCGATCCAGCCGCCCTCGCGGAACTGCTGGACGAAGCCGTCGACGAGCTCCGCGCACAGCTCCGGGTACAGCAGCGCATAGGCGGGCCAGGCGGTGCGGTAGGTGTCCCAGAAGCCGTTGTTGACGTGGATCCTGCCGGGCAGCACCTGCGCGTTGGTGCGGGTGTCGGTGGCGTTCCCCTTCACCGGCAGCACGGGGCTGGCGTGCACGGGGACGGGTCGCTCGATGGTGCCGGCGTTCTCCCAGTGCGAGTTGGGGTAGAGGTTCAGCCGGTAGAGGTTGCCGGCCAGGGTGCGGCGCTGGGCCGGGGTGGCGTGGTCGACCCTGATCACGTCCAGCCGCTCCTTCCAGGCGGCGTGGGCGGCGGCCCTGACCTGCTCGAGGCTGCGACCCTCGACCTCCTGGGCGTAGGTGCGGCGCGCCTGGTCCCGGCCGATGAAGCTGGTGACCAGGCGCAGGGTGACGCGCGTGGTGCCGGGTGCGAAGGTGAGCAGGCTGGCGCCGGGGCTCGCGCCATCGGCGGGCTTCACCGTCACCGGGGCCGGGTCCAGCTGCGCACTGATGTACATGCGGGTGGCTCCATCGGCGCGGGCGTAGCCCTCCGCGAGCCCGGAGTCCACCCAGGCGTGCACGGAGCCGTCGAGCACGGCCCCGGCCGCGTCGATCCGGGCATGCTCGTCCACCCCTTCCAGCAGCAGGTGGGCGGGCTGGCCATCGGCGGGGAAGGTGTACTCCTGGATCGAGCCGTGGTCAGTGGGCGCCAGCCGCACACCGATGCCGCCGTCGAGCTCGACGGCGTACAGGTCCGGCCGTGCCGTCTCACGCGCGTGGTCGAAGGCGCGGGCGCGGGCCTGCGGGGAGGCATCGGGGCCATGGCCCCGCAGGGGCATCACCACGAACTGGTTGCGGTCCCCCATCCACGGGCTGGGCTGGTGGGAGATGCCGATGCCCTGCAGGCGCGGCCGGTTCTGCCCGTCGTTGGCGCGGTGGTACTCGTACACCCAGCGCCGGGTGCGGGCATCGGTCATCGGGGTGAAGAAGGCGAAGCCGTTGGGCCAGGCGGTCAGCGGCAGGGTGTTGCCGCGGGAGAAGTCCCCGGAGGCGTAGGTGCCGCGGCGGGTGTCCACCCAGGCAACGGGATCATCGAGGGGTGGGTCCTGCGGGGCGGGCGCGAGGTAGGGGCCGTCGATCCAGGTGACGAGCTCACTGCTGCTGCGCGCATCCTCCTCGTCCGCGGCGTCCTCCGTGCCCTCGGTGAGCGGTGCCGGCGGCGGATCGGCCACCAGCAGCACCCGGGTGATGGTGCGGCCTGCCGCGGCCTCGAGCCCCACCTGGACGTCGTTCCACTGATCGGCGTAGAGGATCCTCCCCTCCCCCATTCCGCGTGCCGTGGCCTCGGTGCCGTACTGGTCCACGGGCCCCAGCTCGGACAGACGGGTGCCGTCCTCGAACTGAAGTTCCACGGCCACGTACGTGGCGCCCCAGGTGAGATCGGGGTCCAGCTCGGGGAACAGGTAGCAGCGCAGCACATCGCCTGCGCCGACCGTGTGGCCCCGGAGATCTCCCGCGCCCGGCATCGGGGGCAGTTCCTGCTCCAAGCGCTCCCCGGGCCGGGTGCGACATCGCAGCGCCGACTGCGCGACGAAGCCTGCACCGTCCTTGCTGGTGGGTGATCCGACGGGGCCGGCGGCATCAGTGGCGATCATCGCTCCAGGCTAGTCAAGCGCGTCCGGCCTGACGGAGACCGCAACGCACGGATGGGGATTTCTCCCCATCCGCTCACGGTGCACCACGGGCTCCGGTGCGGAATACTCGGTGCGGTGCATTCCGCATCATGAGGAGACGACATGAGTTTCGCGCAGCCCCTCCCCTCGGGTCCTGCTGGTTCACGGCCCGGCAAGGCAAAGCGGCCCACCTGGCACTGGGTCGTCCTGGGGGGCTGCTCCCTGCTCGCTCTGCTGATCGCACTGGGCGTGGCCGGCCTGGTGGGGTACCAGATCCTGAACCGCGGCAATCCCCAGGACACCCTCGAGAACTTCTACACCTCGATGGAGAACGGCGATTGCCAGCTGTTCGAGGAGTCCACCACCGAGGAGTACCGCCAGACCACCCAGCTGGCCGACTGCACGACCTTCGAGACGATGACCTCGCAGATGGGTGCGCTGGACTACACGGTCGATGAGCGCATCAACCGTCAGGGCTACGCGATCTTCGAGGTCACCGAGACGTACCAGCGTGACGGCCAGGACGTGGAGGCGCAGCTGCGGTTCTACGTGCGTCGTTTCGAGGGCGGCTGGTTCGTGGACGGCGTCGAGGTCGTCGACGCGCCCACCACCGGCTGAGTCGGCTCGGGGCCGACGGCCTGGGGTCAGGACTCCTCGAGCCGGGCCCGGAAGGCCCGCTCCGCTGCGGCGCCGAACGGCACCAGCACCACCGCGTCCAGGACGTGATCGACCTCGGGGGCGGTCTCGCGGATGGTGTCCACCGCGATGCGAGCGGCATCGTCGATCGGCCAGCCGTACACACCGGCCGAGATCGCGGGGAAGGCCACGGAGCGGGCTCCGAGGTCAGCGGCGGTGCGCAGCGACTCGCGGTAGCACGACGCCAGCACGGCGGAGCGGTCCTCACTGCTCGAATGGACGGGCCCCACTGTGTGGATCACCCACTGCGCCGGCAGGTCGCCGGCCGTGGTGGCGACGGCCTGACCCGCCGGCAGGCCATCGGGCAGGGTGCTCTCCCGCAGCTCCCGGCAGGCGGCGAGGATGCGGGGGCCTCCCCGCCGATGGATGGCGCCGTCAACGCCCCCACCGCCCAGCAGTGAGGAGTTGGCGGCGTTCACGATCGCGTCCACTGCGACGGCGGTGATGTCCCCGGGCTCGATGCGCACGTCCATTCCCTCAGGGTAGCCAGGTCCGGGAACACGGCCGAGGCTCCGTGGGGGGGCCCTGCGCAGCCCGGAGCAGCTGCCCGGGGCTGGGCAGGCCCGGGCTAGGGTCGAAGCATGCGCACCCGACGCCCCTCCCCGCTCCAGGGCCGACGACCCACGCGCGAGGACCTGCAGCGGTTCGCCACCGATGACCCGCACGCGATGGACGACGTGCTGCCCCCGCCCGGGGATCCGCTGCGTCTGCTGATGGTGGGGATCAACCCCGGCCTGTGGACGGCTGCCGTCAATGCTCCCTTCGCCCGGCCCGGCAATCGCTTCTGGGCCTCCCTGCACCGCGCGGGCCTGACAGGGCACCTCATCGACGCTTCCTGCGGGCTCGACGAAGCCGATGGGCGGGAGCTGACATCACGGGGAATCGGCATCACCAACCTCGTGGGTCGGGCCACCGCCCGCGCCGACCAGTTGGACGTGCACGAGCTGCAGGAGGGCGGTCGGCACCTGGTGGAGCGGGTGGAGCACCTGCGGCCGACGGTGGTCGCCGTGGTGGGCATCACGGCCTACCGCAGTGCGTTCGGCCTGCCCCGGGCGCAGCTGGGCAGGCAGGGGTCTCCTCTTCCAGCCGCCTGGCCTACCGGCACGGACCTGTGGGTGGTGCCGCAGCCGAGCGGACTCAACGCCCACGCCACCGTCGAGTCCCTGGCCCGTGACTGGCGTGCGGTGGCCCGGGCTGCCGGTGTCGCGCACGCGAACAGCACATGACGACGGGCGAACATCCGGTGAGACCCGGATGGACACCGGACCGCATGGCGGAGTGCGGCGCGGAACGGGGGCGCTCCATGGCCTACAGTGCGAGGGATCGTTCTGCGGTGGAGGCCGCCCGTCCTCACGGGCCCGGCCGGCCGCCCCGCCCCTGACCGAGGAGCACTGGTGAACAGCAATAGGCGTCCAGAGTCACCTGATGACCACAAGCGGTTCTCCCTGAACGAGGACTGGGCAGCCACCCTGGTGGGTCTGCTGCTGTTCGCCGCCTGCATGGCCGGGCTGATCTCCCCGGAGCTGATCCCGTGAGCGACTCCCGGCATCAGGATCAGGGCATCACCGCCACCGAGGCCTCCCCGCTCGCCCACCGCGACGAGACCGCAGCGCCTCCCCCGGCATCCTCCACCGGTGCCGGCTCCCCAGCCGCCACCGCCGCTGAGGCGACCCCGCGCAATTCCCTGCCGTGGACCATCGCCGGGCTGGTGATCGTGGTGGCGCTGGCCGGGATCGTGCGGCTGCTGACCGAGTGGCTTCCCGGCGCCACCGAGGGCACCGGCTTCGGGAAGGTCGCGAAGTCGATCGAGTACCCCGTCTACGCGATCGCGCTGGGTTTCCTGGGCAACGCCGTGCTCTCCCTGACCGGGGTGCGGGACCGGATGACCGCCGCGTTCCGCACCGAGTTCTTCATCAAGATCGGGCTGGTGCTGCTGGGCGCCACCATCAACTTCGCGGTCGTGGTGCGTGCCGCAGGACCGGCCGTGCTCCAGGCCATCGCCCTGATCACCGTGGTGTTCCTGTTCACCTGGTGGTTCGCCGGGCTGCTGGGCATCGACGACCGCCTGCGAGCGCTGCTGGCCAGCTCGCTGTCGATCTGCGGGGTCTCCGCGGCAGTGGCCGCCGCGGGCGCCGTGCAGGCGAAGAAGGAGCAGCTCGCGTTCACCGCGACCCTGGTGATCGTGTTCGCGGTGCCGTCGATCTTCCTGCTCCCCTGGTTGGCGAACCTGATGGGGCTGCCCGATGCCGTCACCGGTGCCTGGATCGGCGGCAACATCGACACCACCGCGGCCGTGACGGCCGCCGGAGCCGTTGCCGGTGAGCAGCCGCTGCAGATCGCCTCGATCGTGAAGGTCACCCAGAACGCCCTGCTGGGCGTGGTGGCCGTGCTGCTGACCCTCTACTTCGCGGTGAAGGCTGCACCCGCCGGGGCCTCAGCCGGGACCGAACCCACCGCTGACCAGCCGGCCGCACCGCCGCGCTTCGGGGACCGCGCGTCACTGGCGATGCTGTGGCAGCGCTTCCCGAAGTTCGTGCTGGGATTCATCGCCGCCTCGATCATCGCGACCGTGCTGGCCGAGTCCGTCGCGGCCGATGTGCTCGAGCCTCGCCTGGACGCGGCCAAAGAGCTGCAGACGTGGGCGTTGACCCTCGCGTTCGTGTCGATCGGGCTGGAGTTCAACGTGTCCTCCGCCAAGGACGCGGGCTGGAAGCCGGTGCTGGTGTTCTTCGTCGCGACCCTGGTGAACCTGGTGGTGGGCCTGGGGCTGGCACTGCTGCTGTTCCGCAGCTTCACCTTCTGACCGATCGGAGCCTCTGACCGACGATCGGATCCGGGCGCTGCCTTCGGGGCGATCCCCCTGGGTCCGGTGTGCTTCGGAGCCTTCCTGATGTACGCGGTCTAGCCTGGGAGGACACACCGGGCCCGCTCCCCGTGGGCCCGCCGAGCAGGGAGGGGCAGCCATGCCTGAGGGCTGGAGCAAGAAGCGAGAGCGCCAGTACGAGCACATCAAGGACGGGCTCGAGGAGCGCGGCGAGAGCGAGGACACCGCGCAGGAGATCGCCGCCCGCACCGTCAACAAGACCCGTGCCCACCAGGGCGAGGCGGAGGAGTCCAGTCCCACCTCCACGAAGGACAAGTCCCCTGCCCAGCGCGGGGGCGAGCGCTCCGGCTCCGGCACCCAGGGACGCACCAAGGACCAGCTCTACCAGGACGCCAAGCGCCAGGGCGTCGAGGGCCGTTCCTCGATGAGCAAGGCGCAGCTCGAGGAGGCGCTCGAGGACCGTGACTGACCCGGACGCGCCCGCGGCACCCCGGCCCGGTCGGGCCGGGGTGCCGCCTGATACCCGCTTCAGTTCACCTGAGCTCATTTCACGCTCAGGGGCCTCACTGTAGACTGCGTCGGGCATCGGGGGAGTATCCCTAGCGCTGTGCACGTCAGCACGAAGACCGTCGTCGGCCTTCCGGGTGCAGCGGCCCGCCGGTGAGGATCCCCTCCTCGCCCGCGGGTGGAGAGACCCGGGTCCCTCCGTCGAACCCGGAAAGCAGAACTCGTGAGCGTCTCCCCCCTGATCTGGATCATCACCGTCCTGGTGATCATCGGCCTGCTGGCCTTCGACTACATCTTCCACGTGCGCAAGGCGCACATCCCCACGCTGCGCGAGGCCGCGGTGTGGTCCGCCATCTACGTGGGGATCGCCCTGGTGTTCGGCGTGATCCTGTGGTTCTTCACCCCCGGCCACGAGATGGGCACCGAGTACTTCGCCGGGTACATCACCGAGAAGGCGCTCTCGGTGGACAACCTGTTCGTGTTCCTGGTGATCATGTCCGCCTTCCGGGTGCCCCGCGAGGACCAGCAGAAGGTGCTGCTGTTCGGCATCACCTTCGCGATCATCGCCCGCACGGGCATGATCGCCGGCGGCGCCGCGATCATCGACAACTTCTCCTGGGCGTTCTACTTCTTCGGCCTGATCCTGCTGCTGACCGCCGGGAACATGCTCAAGCCGGAGGACGACGACAAGGACGAGGCCAACAACTTCGTCATCCGGATCGCGAAGAAGCTGCTGCCCACCTCGGACCACTACGACGGGGACAAGCTGTTCACCCACGTGGACGGACAGCGGATGATGACCCCGATGCTGCTGGTGATGGTGGCCATCGGCGGCACCGACATCCTGTTCGCCCTGGACTCGATCCCCGCCATCTTCGGCCTCACCCAGAACACCTACATCGTGTTCACCGCGACCGTGTTCTCGCTGCTGGGCCTGCGTCAGCTCTACTTCCTGATCGACGGCCTGCTGGATCGCCTCGTGTACCTGTCCTACGGCCTGGCAGCGATCCTCGCCTTCATCGGCGTGAAGCTGATCCTGCACGCCCTGCACGAGAACGAGCTGCCCTTCATCAACGACGGCCAGCCCGTGCCGGTTGTGGAGGTGACCACGACGCTGTCGCTGTCGGTGATCATCGGCATCCTGGCCTTCACCATCGTGGCCTCGCTGACCAGCCGCAGGGGCCGCGCCAAGGCGGCGGTCTCCAGTGCCCGTCGCGACGCCGACTCGTACCTGCAGATGACCTACACCTCCTTCGAGGAGGAGCGCGAGCGCATCTTCCGGCGCATGCTGGAGAACGAGCAGACCATCGCCAACCTCCCGCCGAAGTACCAGGACCTGCTCGAGGAGCGCGACCAGAAGCCGCTGACCGAGCTGCTGCGCGAGGCGCACCTGGTGGCCGACAAGCGCTCCGCGGACCGCGAGAAGGGCGTGCGCACCGACACCAGCCCGGAGGGCCTCGAGCTGGCCGCCATCCGCGCTGCCGGTGACGCTGACAGCACGGCCCAGGACGCCGCACTCGGGGCGGACACCAAATCCGGCTCCCGCGGGAGCCACGAGGCCGACGCCCCCGCCGACGTCGACGGGCAGCGCAACCACCCCTGATCCGGCATGACGGCGGGCACGAGTCGGCCCTCGTGCCGCTCGCTCAGGACGGCCCCTGCACTCCGGTGCGGGGGCCGTCGGCCCATCTCCGAGCAGCTGGGCACCCAGATGGACGGCGGAGACGGCGGCGAGGATCCCCGGGCGATGCGCATGCCGATGAGAATGCCGGTCACACCCGGATCCGTGATGCCGTTCACCGGATTCTGCTAGACACGGACCATGACCGTCTACGGCTTCCACGCCTCCCACGAGCAGATCTCGCCCCGGCAGCTGCTGGCCGACGTCCAGCTGGCCGAGCAGGCAGGCTTCCAGGCCGCCATGTGCTCCGATCACCTCGAGCCCTGGTCGAAGCGGCAGGGCCATTCGGGGCTCGCCTGGTCCTGGCTGGGCGCGGCCCTGGCCACCACCGAGCTCAGCTTCGGCACCGTCAGCGCCCCCGGACAGCGGTACCACCCGGCGATCGTGGCCCAGGGCATCGCCACCCTGGGGCAGATGTTCCCGGGCCGGTTCTGGACCGCCCTGGGCACCGGCCAGTACGCCAACGAGCACGTCACCGGCGAGGGATGGCCCCGCAAGGAGGTGCGTCAGCAGCGCCTCGAGGAATGCGTGGAGATCATCTCCCGGCTGCTGGACGGCGAGACCGTCTCGCACGACGGCCTGGTGACGGTGGACCAGGCCACGGTGTGGGAGGTGCCCGATCCGAAGCCCAAGCTGATCGCCCCGGCCATCAGCGTGGACACCGCCGTGCGCGGGGCACGCTGGGCCGACGGCCTGGCCACCGTCAACCAGCCGCCCGAGAAGCTCACCGAGATGCTCGAGGCCTGGGAGGACGCCGGGGGTGCGCCCCACCGCATCCTGCAGGTCCACCTGAGCTGGGCGCCCACGGAGGACGAGGCACAGGCCATCGCCTACGAGCAGTGGCGCTCCAACGTGTTCACCTCGCCCGCCAACACCGATCTGCGGGTGGCGGACTACGACGCCGTCAGCGAGGAGGGCGTCCCCGCCGAGCGCGTGGCCGGTGCGGCGCTGATCTCCTCGGACCTGGGCAGGCTCACCGAGCAGATCCATGGCCTCGCCTCGCTGGGCTTCGATGCGGTGTACCTCCACCACATCGGCCAGGAGCAGCGCGGATTCATCGAGGCCTTCGGCGAGAAGGTGCTGCCGCAGCTGCGCTGAGTCCCCACCCGTTCAGGTGGAGTCCCCTCCGATCCACCAGCCCCCGTCACGACCTGAGGAGCGATCATGCTGAAGACCGAGACCGCTGACAACTGGTGGAAGACCGCCGTCGTCTACTGCTTGGACATCGAGAAGTACTTCGATGCGAACGACGACGGCACCGGTGACATCGACGGCCTGTGCCAGCGCATCGACTACCTGGCCGAGCTCGGCGTCACCTGCCTGTGGCTGATGCCGTTCATGCCCACCGAGGGCCGCGACGACGGCTACGACATCACGGACTACTACGGTGTGGATCCCCGTCTGGGGGATCACGGCGACATTGTGGAGCTGATCCGCACGGCGAAGGATCGCGGGATGCGGGTCATCATGGACCTGGTGGTCAATCACACCTCCCACAAGCATCCCTGGTTCGTGAAGGCGCGATCCTCGAAGAGCAGCCCCTACCGCGACTACTACGTGTGGCGCGACCAGCCGCCCGAGGACACCTCTGAGGATGTGGTGTTCCCCGATGCGGAGGACTCGCTGTGGACCCTCGATGAGAGGACCGGCCAGTACTACCTGCACAACTTCTACTCTGAGCAGCCCGACCTCAACATCGCCAACCCGGCCGTGCAGGAGGAGATCGCCAAGATCGTCGGCTTCTGGATGCAGCTGGGCATGGACGGATTCCGGGTGGACGCGGTGCCGTTCTTCATCCAGGAGCGCGGCATCCCGCAGGAGTGGACCGACGTCTACTCCGACCCCCACGACTACCTGCGCGAGCTGACCGCCTTCATGAAGCGCCGACGGGGCGATGCCATGCTGCTGGGCGAGGTCAACCTGGAGTACCCCGACCAGATGGAGTTCTTCGGCGGCGAGAACGGCGATGAACTCAGCATGATGTTCGACTTCGAGCTGATGCAGCGGATGTATCTGTCCCTGGCCCGACAGGACGCCACGGAGATGGCGCGCACCCTGAAGCGCCGCCCGCAGCTTGCCAGCAACAACCAGTTCGCGAACTTCGTGCGCAACCACGACGAGCTCACCCTGGACAAGCTCAGCGACCAGGAGCGGCAGGAAGTGTTCGACGCCTTCGGGCCCGAGGAGGACATGCAGCTGTACGACCGCGGGCTGCGGCGTCGACTGCCCCCGATGGTGGACGGGGACCCGCGGGTGATGCGCATGGTCTACTCACTGCTGTTCGCCCTTCCGGGCACGCCCGTTCTGTTCTACGGCGAGGAGATCGGGATGGGCGAGAACCTCGAGATCCCCGGTCGGCTCGCGGTGCGCTCCCCCATGCAGTGGACCCGTGGCAAGAACGGCGGCTTCTCCACCGTGGCCCCTTCGCGGCTGGTCGCGCCCCTGACCGGGGGCGGGTACGGTCCCGAGCACGTCAATGCCGAGGACCAGCGCTCCGACCCCGACTCGCTGCTGTCGTTCGTGAGCCTGCTGGCCCGCCGCTACCGTGAGTGCCCCGAGGTGGGCATGGGCGATGCCGAGGTCCTCGACCACGAGGCACCCTCCGTTCTGGCCCACCGCTGCACCTGGAGTCCCTTCGGCGGCGGCAACGCGAGCTCCGTGCTGGTGCACAACCTCTCTCCCGAGGCCACCTCCATCACCGTGACGCTCGAGGACGTCGAGGAGGGCACCGAGGTGCTGGACCTGTTCAGCAGTGACCGGTACGAGGTCACCAAGGGAGGCAAGCTCGCCCTGGAGGTGGGGGCGTACGGCCACCACTGGCTGCGCATCCTCCTGCCCGGGGACCGGCGGCTGCACTGATCGAAGGGCTGATGCTCGCCGTCCTGTTCGGCGGTGCCGGCCGCGCTGGTGATGGTGGGTGTCTCCTCGATTACCGGCGGGGTCATGCCCACGCGCCGAGGTCCAGCTCCTCCTGGTGCGGGCCGTGGGCCGGGGAGTCCGTGATGGTCTGTCCGGTGCGCAGCAGCCGAGCCAGCTGGGCGAGCCCTCCGGCCATCGACTCGATCCTGCCGGCGGCCGAGACCACTGCCTGCAGGGAGAAGGGCGGCACGGTGCCGTCGGCCTCCACATAGCCCGCCAGGTACTCCCCGGCGGGTGAGTCGATGCCGAGGCGCGCGGCGAGCAGCCAGGCCACGATCTCCGCCTCGAACTCGCGGCTGCGCAGGTCCAATGGCCTGCCGGGCCGCACCGTGGACTCCGTGCGGTGATCGAGATGCCTGGCGAACACGTGCCCGAGTTCGTGGAACGCCGTCACCAGGCGGGCCGTGGGGTCCAGCTGGGAGCTGACCACCACGGCGTGCCGCAGGGGGACGGAGCGGCGGGCGCCCTCGCGCGTGAGCGGCGGATCGATCGGCTCGACGGTCCCGGCGAGCTGCGAGCCGACGGCCTCCTCTCGGTAGAGGACACCGGCCTTGGGCAGCAGGGAGGTGAACGCGGTCAGGCCCTCCTCGGTGATCGGACCGTCGATGCGGAAGGGGGCGAGGGCGCCCTCCGGGACGGGCTGTCCGTCGGTGTCGGCGATGTCGTACACCAGGTCCACCGGCCCGAAGGGCCGCAGGATGATGAGGGGCCTGGCCCCGGGCAGCACGCGGCGGTGGAACTCGCGGGCCCACACGCTGCGGGAGGCCACGTAGTGGGCGCCGGGACGCTGCAGCTGCACGAGAGCGGCGTTGTAGGGACCGAGCATCGGCAGTCGGGTGAGGAAGGCGCGCAGTTCGCGCAGGTCGTCGGCCTCGCTGCCGCGCTGCGACTGCTCCAGCAGCTCGTCCAGCCCCAGCAGCTCCTGGGGGCTCAGAGCGGTGCCCTCCCCGGGGTCGAGACCATCGTCGATGCCCATGATCTGAGGTTACGCCAGGTGGGCTGGCCGTCCCGGCAGGCGGGCAGGAGGTTCGCCTGCGGCGGCGAGGGGGCGGCCGCCCGTGAGATGCGCGACCCGGATGCGCACCATGTCACACCGGCGGGCACCGCAGCGCGAGGACCGGTCAAGAGCACTGGTCACGGCGGGCTCGGTCCCACCAACGCGGATAGGGATTTCTTCCCAGCAGCGGCACGTCCAGGTCAAATCTCCGTCAGGCACCCCGGAAGGCCTTGATCACCGGGGGCGGGGGATCACTACGGTGGCCGACGTCCACACACCCGAGCAACGCGAGAGGACGGCTTCACATGTCCACACACGCGAAGACCACCAAGACCACCCTGCTGCGGCGCGGCATGGCCCGCACCGCCACCACCCTGGCGGGCGGCGCACTCGTCGCGACCGGCATGCTCGCCACCGGCACCGCCGCGAACGCGGCCTCCGGCTGGGACGACGTCGCAGCCTGCGAGTCCGGCGGCGACTGGAGCATCAACACCGGCAACGGCTACTACGGCGGGCTGCAGTTCTCCCCGTCCTCCTGGGAGGCCGCCGGCGGCACCCAGTACGCGCCTCGCGCGGATCTTGCCTCCAAGTCCCAGCAGATCGCCACGGCCGAGGTGCTGCTGTCGATGCAGGGCCCGGGTGCGTGGCCCACCTGCGGCGTGCACCTCAGCGGCGGCTCCGACACCAGCGGTGCCCCGGCTCCAGAGCAGGACTCCGGCGACCAGGACTCCCGCGAGGACTCCGACCAGCAGGAGAGCCGTGGGGACTCCGGCGCCTCGAGCAGCCGCAGCGAGCGCAGGGACTCCGGTTCCTCCCAGAAGAGCGAGCCTGCCCGCGAGCGGCAGGGCGACTGGAACTGCGATGGTGACGGCATCCCGGACAACTGCACCGAGAACGGCTTCACCAAGGAGACCGAGCAGGCACCCCAGAAGTCCGAGAAGAAGCAGCAGGCGCCTCAGCAGGCTCCCACGACGCCGGAGCGGACGGCACCGGCCGGTGCTCCTGATCTGAAGGTCGCCGGCACCCTCGAGGTGGACGGCAAGATGGGCCCCAAGACCATCACCGCCCTGCAGGACTGGCTGGGCGTGGAGCAGACCGGTGAGATGAACGAGGAGACCACCCTGGCGCTCCAGGCCTGGGCCAAGACCGACCAGGACGGCGTGATCGGCCCGAAGACCGTGGCCGGCCTCCAGCACGAGATCGGCGCCGCCCAGAACGGCTCCGAGGACATCGACGAGGACACCGTCGAGGTGCTCCAGACGTTCCTGAACCTGTACTGATCCGCTGATCGCCACCGGTCCGCTGGTCCTGCGATCCCCGCAGGACCGGTGACCGCACGATCACCGGCAGCAGCCGCGGCCCCCGCATCCCGCCCACCCTGGCGAAGATGCGGGGGCCTTCGGCATGAGGCAGGGATGACACCCCCGTCCGTTGTCCCCCGCTCCCGTGCCGCTGGGCAGCTGTTCTCGCGTGCCGAGAACCGGACTTCCCCCGGCCGGTGGGCAGCAGGCAGGATGGTGGCACCGACCCGCCCCTGCCGATGAGAGAGGACCAGGCGATGATCCTGATCAACGTGAAGTTCCCGGTGAAGCCCGAGTACGCGGAGAAGTGGCCGGAGATCTCCCGAGAGTTCACCGAGAAGACCCTCGCCGAGCCGGGCAACAAGTGGTTCGAGTGGTCCCGCAGCGTGAAAGACCCCAACACCTACGTGCTGATCGAGGCGTTCACCGACGAGGGTGCCGCCCCGCACGTCCAGTCCGATCACTTCAAGGCCATGCAGGAGGAGTTCCCGCAGTACCTCTCGGCCACCCCGCAGATCGTCTCCCACCAGGTGGAGGGCGACGGCTGGGGCCCGATGGGCGAGCTGAAGGTCGATTGACCACCGATCCCAGGGCCACATCCGACGAAGGAGACACCATGACCGACAAGAACGTGCGACTCGGGATCATCGGGTTCGGTGCCCAGGGCGGCGTGTACGCCGGATTCATCGCCGAGGGGAGGGTCGAGGGCATGTCCCTTGGCGCGATCTGCGACATCGATCCCGCCAAGAAGCAGCTGGCCGAGGAGCAGCACCCGGGGGTGGCCTTCTACGACGACTACATCGCGATGCTGGACTCCGGGGATGTGGATGCCGTGGTGACCACGGTCCCGCACTACCTGCACCCCGAGATGACCATCGCGGCCATCGGCAAGGGCATCCACACCCTGACGGAGAAGCCGGCCGGCGTGTACACGAAGCAGGTCGAGCAGATGAACGAGTTCGCCGCGGCGCACCCGGAGACCACCTTCGCGATCATGTTCAATCAGCGCACCAACCCGGTGTACACGGACCTGAAGGCCCTCATCGATTCCGGTGAGCTGGGCCGGCTGCGCCACACCTCCTGGATCATCACCACGTGGTGGCGCCCCCAGGCCTACTACGACCAGTCGGAGTGGCGCGCCACCTGGGGCGGCGAGGGCGGTGGCGTGCTGGTGAACCAGGCCCCCCACCAGCTGGACCTGTGGCAGTGGCTGGCCGGCACCCCGCAGAAGGTGTTCGCGAAGCTGGCCTTCGGCTTCCAGCGGGACATCGCCACCGAGGACGAGGTCAACGCCCTGGTGGACTTCGGCGACGGGGCGACCGGTCATTTCCTGACCTCCACCAGCGACATCGCCGGCACCGACCGGCTGGAGATGCTGTTCGACGCGGGCAAGATCGTGGTGGACGCCTCGACGAAGGTGACCATCACCCGCTTGACGCAGGACGAGCGCAGCATCAGCGACAGCATGTCCGTGGCCGATGTGGGCCGCCTGTTCAAGGGCGAGATGAACACCGCAGACCTGTTCAGCACCGAGGTGAAGGAGTACGAGTCGGTGTGGGGCGCCCAGCACGTGGACGTGCTCACCAACTTCGCCGCGCACATCAACGACGGCACTGCCCTGATCGCCGATGGTGCCGAGGGCATCAACGGCGTGCGCCTGGCCTCCGGCATGCAGCTGTCGGCATGGACCGGCCGCGAGATCGACCTGGTGGACTTCCCTGCCGAGGAGTACCTGACCGAGCTGAACCAGCGCATCGAGACGGAGGGGAAGTACCCCACCCGTTCCTGACCCCACGGTCGGCGCCCCGGCTCACCACCTGGGGCCGAGGCGCCGAGCCCGCAACCACCCACGCAACGCCCGCGGCTCGCGCAACCCCCGCTGCTGAGGTGCGCAAGGGCACTGAGGCCGGTCGTCCGTCTGACCGCGCTGCGGCGCACGACACCGCCGTCAGCGTGACACCCTGCAGGTCCGACGTGACACCCTGCTGGTCCGACGTGACACCCTGCTGGTATGGACCAGTTGCTGCCGCACCCCGGGACCGGCGTTCCTCACCCCTCCCCGGTACCACCGAGCAGTGGGTGGCCGGGTGACCCAGCGCCCTCCGACACCATCCGCGCGACGACGCCCGCGCAGGTGGCTCGCCTTGCAGCGCGGGCCCGCGCTCTCGACGAGCTGGACGCGCTGGTGTCCGTGTGCCGGGCCTGCCCGCGTCTGGTCCAGTGGCGGGAACAGGTCGCAGGTCAGAAGCGCGCCGCCTATGCGGATCAGCCCTACTGGGGTCGGCCCGCGCCGGGCTGGGGCGATCCGCAGGCGCACGCCCTGATCGTGGGACTGGCCCCGGCGGCACACGGTGCCAACCGCACCGGCCGGATCTTCACAGGGGACCGCAGCGGCGACTGGCTGTACGCGGCGCTGCACCGCGCCGGTCTCGCGAACCAGCCCACCTCGAGCCACGCGGCCGACGGGCTCGAGCTGACCGGGGTGCGGATCACCGCGCCGGTGCACTGCGCTCCCCCGCAGAACCTCCCCACCACCACCGAGAAGGCCACGTGCGCACCATGGCTGGACCGTGAGATCCAGCTGCTCTCCCCTCACCTGGAATCGATCCTGGCGCTCGGCGGGATCGCCTGGACCGAGACCCTGCGCACTGCCCGCCGCCTGGGCTGGACGGTGCCCCGGCCCGCCCCGAGGTTCGGCCACGGCGCCCAGGCCTCGCTGGGCATGCCGGACGGCCGGACGGTGCGTCTGATCGGCTGCTACCACGTGAGCCAGCAGAACACGTTCACCGGTCGTCTCACCGAGACGATGCTGGACGAGGTGATGGGGATGCTGCGTCGCGCGTGAGGAGGGCCTGCGCCGGCGAGGCGGCACCGTCAGTGCGGGGAGGCGTCGGCCTCCACCAGTCGCCAGGCGTGGAAGGTGACGGTGAGACCGGGCCTGCTGGGCGCACACACCAGCGGCCCCGCCTCCACCTCGCACTCGGGAGCCAGCGGGATCACCCGCACCAGCTGCAGATCCGCCGCACCGTCCTCGCCCACGATCCCGGCACCAGCAGGGCGTGCTCGGAGTCGTGCACGAAGCCGTAGGAGGTGATTCGCCAAGCATCGGAGCCCTCCACGGCGGTGATCAGCAGGTCCTCCCCGTCCTCGGTGACGGCGGCGAGCTCGGTGGTCCAGTGGCCTCGGGACCAGGCGATGGCGCTCATCTGCACAGGTTAGCGTGGAGCTCCCGGGCCGACATCGCACCCGGACCGGGCCACAGGGCCCATCAGAGGAAGAGGTCACCATGCAGATCACCATCGTCGGAGGAGCCAAGGGCACCGGCGCCCAGCTGGCCACGCTCGCCATCGAGGCCGGTCACGTGGTCACCGTCGTCACCCGCAGCGGCACCGTCCCCGAGGGCGCTGACCGCGTGCTCGGAAGCGCTTCCGACCCGGCCGTCGCACGCCTGGCAGTCACCGGGGCCGACGCCGTGGTGGTGACCGTCGGCGGCGCCAAGGGCGTCGCACACAATCGAGCGGCGGTCACCCGCACCGTCATCGAGCAGATGAAGCAGGTGGGCGTGAGGCGCCTGCTGGTGCAGTCCTCGCTCGGTGCCGGTGGGTCGGCCCAGCAGATGCCGCTGGCGCTGCGCCTGCCGATGAAGCTGGTGCTGGCCAAGCCCCTGGCCGATCACGAGGAGCAGGAGGCGGCGGTGATGGCCTCCGGCCTGGACTGGACGATCGTGCGGCCCTCCGGGCTCACCGACAAGCCGGCCGCCGGCTCCTGGCAGACGCTGGAGACCTCCGAGCCCGGCACGCTGCGCCGTACGATCCCGCGCGCCGATCTGGCCGCCTGCATGCTGGAGGTGCTGGAGGACGACGCGACGATCGGCTCCGCCTTGGGTGTCAGCAGCTGAGTGCCGACAGATCGGCATGGTGCCGAAAGACCGGCATGTCGCCGACAGACCGGGATGAGCGGCGGGGCTCATCCGCTGGGGATCCTGCTCAGCACTACGATGCAGCCATGCCCTCTGCTCCGACGCGTCCGGCCAGGCTGGTCCTGACCCGGCGCGGTCGTCTCGCGCGCAGCATCCTGGTGCTGATCGCGGTGATCGCTCTGGTTCTCGGCATCCGCGCAATGGGCGACGGAAGTGATCCCGCCGGCTCGTCCACCACCGGCGGTGCCCCGACGACGAGCACCGCGCCTTCCGACGGCGGCGGTCCCTCCGACGCCGGCGGCGCGGAGGAAACACC
The DNA here is from genome assembly GCF_025144775.1 of Brachybacterium sp. p3-SID957. Taxonomy (NCBI): domain Bacteria; kingdom Bacillati; phylum Actinomycetota; class Actinomycetes; order Micrococcales; family Dermabacteraceae; genus Brachybacterium; species Brachybacterium sp. p3-SID957. The sequence goes on from NZ_JALXKT010000029.1 coordinate 21,365, forward strand.
CACACCGGAGACGGATCCGGAGCTGACCGAGGACGAGGAGGCCGCGGAACCTGGGCCCGGCCTGCGCACCACCCGCAGCGGCATCGTCCGTTCGGACACCGAGGGCGACGGCACGTGGACCGTGGCCCAGCCGGTACCGCCGGCAGGGGAACCGGCCGGGACCGTGCACCGCTACGCTCTGCGCGTCGAGGGAGGCATCGGCATCGCCCCGGAGGAGGCAGCCCAGGAGGTGGCCGCGATCCTCGCCGACGAACGCGGCTGGGCGTCCGTGCACGATGTGAGCTTCGAGCAGGTGGCCGATCCCGACCAGGCGGAGTTCACGATCTCCTTGGCGTCACCGCCCACGGTGGACGAGCTGTGCCTGCCGGCGCAGACCCACGGCATCTGGAGCTGCCGGATCGGCACGGAGGTGGCGCTGAACTCCGACCGCTGGGTGCACATGACCCCCACCTATGACGATGCCGCCGAGTACCGGGCGTACATGGTCAACCATGAAGTGGGGCACTTCCTGGGCCACGGCCACGAGTCCTGCGGCGGTGAGGGCCTGGCCGCGCCGGTGATGATGCAGCAGAGCAAGGGCCTGCAGGGCTGTCGGCCGAACGCGTGGCCCACCAGCGACGGATCCTGACAGCCCGGTCGCCCCTCCGATTGCTCCGGTATGACCGGAAGGGGCTACGGTGAGCCCATGCTCAGACGCCTCATCGCCCGCACGTTCTGGGCATTCAGCCGCTGGACGCTGGTCACCGAGCCCGCCCCGCAGCGACCCACGATCCTGATCGGCGCCCCACACACCTCGAACTGGGACTTCGTGTACATGCTGGGGATCGCCTGGCAGCTCGGCATCGATGCGCGCTGGCTGGGCAAGCACACCCTGTTCAAGGGGTGGGCGGCACCGTTCTTCCGGGCCGTGGGCGGGATCCCGGTGGACCGCTCGAACCCCCGTGGGATCATCGACGAGGTGGTGCGGCGCATCCGCGCGGGCGAGGTGTTCGGCCTGGTCATCACCCCGGATGGGACCCGCTCGAACAAGACGGGCCACTGGAAGTCGGGGTTCTACCGGATCGCGATGGAGACCGGGATGCCGGTGACCCTGGGGTACGTCGACCTGCCCACGAAGACCACCGGCCTGGGCCCCACCCTCGAGCTAACCGGGGACGTCGCTGCGGACATGGACCGGATCCGCGCGTTCTACGCCGACAAGACCGGGGTGCGCCCGGAGCTGCGGGTCGAGCCGCGCCTGCGGGACGAGACCGGCAGCTACGGCACTGCGTCACCGGCCTGAGCCCGCGCTGGCCGTGGCCGGAGCGCCTCAGCGCGACAAGGTGGTGGGGTCCGGCTCGTCCGGCACTCGTTCCAGCAGGTCCCCGGGCTGGCAGTCAAGGACCTCGCACATCTTCTCGAGAGTGGAGAAGCGCACCGCTTTCGCGCGGCCGTTCTTGAGCACGGCCACGTTCGCCGGAGTGATGCCGACCCGCTGGGCGAACTCCCCCACCGACATCTTGCGCTTGGCGAGCTCCACATCGATGCGGACCACGATCGACATCAGATCACCATCTCCATGTCGGTACGCAGAGAGGTGGCCTGCACGAGCAGCGCACGCATCGTCCACATGAGCAGGCCCATGCCCACACCGCCCAGGACACCGCACCATAGGGCGACCGTCCACAAGAACGGGCCAGCGACGGTCATGGCCTGGTAGGCGATGGTGGCCAGGCACACCAGCGCGGCAGCCAGGAACGCCCCGATGATCGCGTCCACCCAGGCGAACGCCCGCCTCGTGAAAACGCGGTCCTCGCGCGTGAGGCGCAGCAGACGCAGCGTGCTGATAACGGCGACCTCCACGCACAGCAGGCCGAGCAGCGCCAGACCCAGGATGGGCCACCGCATGAAGGCTTCGTCCGGCAGCTCTCGTGCCACCACTCCGGACAGCCAGGGCAGGAGCACCACCTGCGTGAAAACGATCATCGCGAGTGCCGCGTTCAGCAGCACCCTTAGCGCATCGATGACAACACGATTCGTCATGTATCGAGTTTCACTGTCAACCTATCGAAAGTCAATAGCTTCGAGGGTGGCGGTGAGCAAGCACCAGCAGGACGGTGCCAACCAGCTGCTGCAGCCACCGGGGGAGCCGATAACCCGGGCAGGAACCGCACTCCCTGGTCGAAGTCCCCGATCAGGTAGCGGGTGTGGAGCCCTGCGCGAGCTTGCGCCAGTCCCCCAAGCCCTGCTTCGCGATCTCTTCGCTGTACAGCATGTCCAGGACCCTCCTCCCCAATGTCGCGGCGGAGCAGATGGGCCCTTGGTCCCACCAGGGCCCGGCGGCATCGAGACGCTGTTCGGGGCTGCTCGTCCCAGGGGCGGCGGTTCCGCGCTCAGTACCTCAGCAGCGCCGCCAGCGGGACGCCCTCCGGCAGCTCGGCGACTGCGACCTGGGCACCGGTGGCGAGCGCCTGGGCTACGGCCTTGTCGTCGGTCTCGTCGGGCCGGTCCCCTGCCGGGGTGCCGGGTGGAACGAGGAGTGTGCCGATGCGGCCCTCCTGGGCGGCACGGTGCAGTTCGCCCTTGTCGCTGACTGCCGTGCCCGCGCCGTGCCCGGCACCGAACCGCTCTGCCAGCTCCTCGCGGCGCTTCACGATCCTGGTGCGCACGATCGGCCAGGCCCTCTCCAGCAGCTCATCGGGACGCAGGTGCTCCGGGTTCCCGGTGACGGCCTCGTCGAGCAGGGTGGGCAGCTGACCGGTCCCCTGCAGGGCGGGGAGGTGCTCGGCGACGGCGGCGAGAACCAGTGGGCGAGGGTCGTCGGCCCCGAGCCTGCTGCGTGTGCTCTCGGCGACCTCGTGGAGGAACTTCTGCACCACCAGGTCGGAGTCGTCCGCGCCGCCGTGGCCGTGGAAGGTGGCGACACCGCGGGACGACGGCTGCGGACGATGCTGCAGCTCCGGTTCGCGCTCCGCGTCACGCTCCATGTCCTCGATAGATGCGGGGATCGGTCCGAGGTCCATCTCGGCGAGGGAGTCGCGGCTGCCGCGGTACAGCCGCACGGAGTTCTGCCCCAGCGCCAGCAGATGGAACCCCTCGTCGCCGGTGGCGACGCGAGCGAGCGGCAGCAGGCGGGGTGCGGCGCCGACGTGCGCGAGCGCATCGAGAGGGCGGGGCACGCGGAAGACGTGCGTGTCCTCGGCATCGGCATAGACGGCGAGGCCGTCCGCCTGGCTGCGCCAGAAGGCGCTGTCCTCGACCAGCTCGTTCACTCGCCCCAGGAACGTCTCGGGCTCCTGGCCCTTGTCGGTCAGCAGCGTTGCCGCCTCCTCGGCGAGGGCGCGCAGCTGCAGGGCGTCATGGCGCAGATCGGGGTTGTCGCGGTGGGTGGGCATCAGCAGCGTCACGCACGGATCGTGCAGGGCGGTGAGCTGCGTCAGGGTCTGGATGGTCACCTCATCGACGAGGTCGGAGTGTCCGTCGGATCGTGCCTCGGTCATGGAGCGCTCCTTTCGTGCCGCCCCGTCGGAGCGGCGTCCGGGTGGACCATCGACCCTACGCGTCGGGCCTGAGCGAACCCTCCGGGCGCTCCGGAGGCTCAGCGGGCCGCCGTCCGAGCCTCAGCGGGGTGCCGTCCAAGTCCTCGGCGAGGCGTCGCCCGGGCCGAAGCGTCACAGCCCCAGCACCGCGCGGGCGATGAGGAAGTAGATGATCAGGCCGGTCGCATCGACGATGGTGGTGATGAAGGGGTTGGCGAACACGGCCGGATCCACCTTCAGCAGTCTCCCGATCAGGGGCATCACCCCGCCCAGGGTCGCGGCCAGGGTACAGATGCTCAGCAGGGTCAGGCCGATGACCGCTCCGATCTGCATCCCGTAGAACGCGGAGGCCACGAGGAATCCGAGCACGCCCAGCAGCACGCCGAGGGTGATGCCGACGCGGACCTCCCGCAGCGCGACCCTGAGGACGTCCCGGGGTCGGACGTCGCCGAGTGCGAGGGCACGGGTGACGGTGGTGGCGGCCTGGTTGCCAGTGTTGCCGCCGGTGCCGATCAGCAGCGGTACGAACACGGACAGCACCACCATCTGCGCAAGGGTGTCCTCGAAGACCTCCAGCACCTGGACGGTGAGCGTGGCTCCGATGGCCAGCACCAGCAGCCACACCACCCGGGAGCGGACGATGGAGCGCACCGGGGTGGCGAGGTACGGGCGGCGCAGGGGCTCGGATCCGGAGATGCGCGCCTGGTCCTCGGAGTCCGCCTCCTCCAGGATGGCAAGGGCGTCGTCAACGGTGAGGATGCCCACCAGGCGGGACTCGGCATCGACCACGGGCAGGGCCAGCAGACGCATGTCAGCGCACAGGCGCGCCGCGCCCTCCGCGCTCTCGGTCGCCGTCACCGAGAGCGGCTCGGACATCAGCTCGCTGATCGGCGCCTGATCGTCGGCGCACATCAGGTCCCGCAGATCCGCGATGCCCACCAGGCACCTCCCCTGGTCCACCACGGGCAGGGTGTACACGGTCTCGGCATCCACGAGGCGCGTGCGGATCCGCGCCATCGCCTGCGAGGCGGTGGAATCAGCCTGCAGGGACACCACCTCCGGACTCATCCGCCTGCCGATGGAGCGCTCCGGATAGCCCAGCACGACGGCCGTGAGCTCGCGTTCACCGCGCGGCAGTCCCCGCATCAGCCGGCTGGCGACGGAGGCGGGCAGCTCGTCCAGCAGGACGGCCCGGTCGTCGGGCTCCATCTGGCCGAACACGGCGGCGACATCCTCGTCCTGGAGCGCCCCGACCAAATCCCCCTGCACGGCCGCATCCAGCCGCTCGAACACGGTAACGGCACGCTGCTTGGGCAGCAGACGGTAGGCCAGGGCCGTGCGCCGGGGATCCAGGCGCTCCAGCAGCTGCACCACCTGGGAGGTGCTCAACGGCTCGAGCGCCTCGGCGACGACGGCCACATCGGTCCCGGCCAGGTCCCGCTCGATGGCGTCACTGACCCTCTCGAACGGGATGGTCCGCTGAGTGTCCATGGATATCCCTCCATCAGATCAGTGGGGCACGAAAACGCCGATGCATGGCCGGGCTGGCCACCGGCGCACAGCTCCCACCGAGCAGCAGCCCGATGCCCATCGCCATGTCAAGCGCCGCCAGCAGCAGGGTCAACCCCCGGTACGAGGCGTGACGACGCTATCCCACAGATCTGCGAACCATGGCCACATCGCGGCGCCCCCGAATGCCGCGTAGCCCTTGGGGGCGGCTCTGCCTGCGACCAGGTGCATGATGCCGCCGGAGCAGAACACGGAGCCGAACAGCGTCCGTCCCACGGTGCGGAAGCGGTGCATCCCTCCCCCCTGACGGGCGGCCGTGTCGTGTTCGGAGCGCAGGCAGGGGCCACGTTGTCCCCACAGGGCTTTGGTCAACGGCAGGAACTGCCCGCCTGGGCCCGGGCCGCCGTGGGGCACACTGGAGCGGTGGAGGATCTGTGCGTGCCCGCGGGCCCCGGTGCGCCCCGCGGGCTGCGCATCCCGGCCGGGGAGCTCGTCGAGCAGTTCTCCCACGCCTCCGGCCCCGGCGGCCAGCGGGTGAACACCGCGGATTCCCGGGTGCAGCTGAGCCTGGACCTTGCCAGCACGACCGCGCTGACCGAACCGCAGCGGGAGCGGGTGCTGAGCCGGTTGGCGACCAGGCTGAACGGCACGGTGCTGACGATCAGCGCTGCGGAGCACCGCTCCCAGCACCGCAATCGTCGTGCCGCTCGGGAGCGCTTGGCGGGGCTCCTGCGTGAGGCGCTGGTCCCGCCGGTCACGCGCCGCGCCACCCGGCCGACGCGAGGATCGCAGCGGAGAAGGCTGGAGGGGAAGCGTCAGCGAGCGCTCACCAAGCAGCAGCGGCGCAGGCCGGGGCGCGATTCGATCTGAGCACTCCTTCAGAGGCGAAGACCGGGCGCTGGAGCAGTTGAGCAGGAAGCACGTCGACGTCATCGCGCCCGAACAGCGCGCGGGTCTCCTCGAGCAGACCGGACGCACGCATCAGGAGATTCCCCTCGGCGGGATCCATCTCGACGAGGATGCCGATGTCCGATCAGGCAGACGCGGTGCCCCGCGCAACGGACCCGAACAGCTTCGGGTTGGTCGCGCCGTACCGGTACAGAGCACCTGGAACTCGTCACAACGCGCAGCGAGGAGCTCGCGCCAGGCGAGCTTCTCGGGTGCCATGACGGTCTCAGACATGCTTCCGGGGTACTGGGCCTGGCAGCACGTCGACATGGCGCTCTACGTGTAGTTGGTCATGACGTTCCGGCACGGCGCACCATCAGCGCCCACTGGCGTGCGTCCCGTTGATTCGCTCGCGGGCCAGCCAGCGACTGAGCACGTCGATCCACATATCGAAAGCGTCGAGGTGCGCGTCATGGCTACCGCCATCGAGATCAATCCTGTCTGTCTGGGACCTGCGCCGGATCAATGCTTCCCGATCGTCGTTGCCGAACATCCCATGCTTCGCGAACACCGCGAGTGTCGGGACCGTCAGAGCCTCCCACTCGTCCCAGCGAGGCTCGTGCACCGCCTCGATCACGCGCTGCATGACGGCGGCGTCGAAGCGCGGCACGAGGCCATGATCCGTCAGTTCGAAGTCTGCCACCCAGGCGTCGACGATCGCGTCCCCGCCGAGGAACTCTCTCGCCGCGGCCTCGTCCTCGAACGGCACTGGCCACGACGCGAAATACCTGCCGAGCTGTGCGGCCTCGCCCGGATCATCGCTGCCCTTCACATGCCCTTCCAGCATCACGAGCCCTTTGACCAGGTCTGGTCGCTCCACCGCAACGAGGAACGCGGTATGGGCTCCCATCGACTGCCCGACGAGCACCGCGCGCTGCCCAGGGACGAGCTCCTCGAGCACTGCGACGACGTCTCCGACGAAGGCATCGCGCGACAAGTCATTGGGAAGCCGTGTGCTCGCACCGTGCCCCCGCTGGTCCACGAGTAGCACCCGATATCCCGGTAACGCTTGCGCCGTTGGCAGCAGCTCGCGCGAGCTCCCCGCGAGACCGTGCAGCAGTACGACGACGGGGCCATCGCCACCGAGGTCAGTGACCGCGATCGAGACACCGTCGGGGCGTAGCACCGTGCGGTTGGTCATGCCACCTCCAGTAGCTTGATCTCGGCTGATGTGCCGCACGTGGCCTTCCCAGCGATCAACTGAGAATCCGCTTGACGAGCGGCAGCGCATATTGCCAGTCGTCGCCGTCGGGATCGACGAGATCGGCGTCCTCGAACCAGGTCACGTCTGCCTCCGGATGAGGGCCAATCAAGCCCACATTCCCATCGCCGCACCGATAATATGCGGCAGCGAGATCGCCTGTTTCATAGTTCGCATACTCCTCCGCACCATCTCTTGGCAGCCGCGCACCCTCTTGAAAATAGGTCCAACGCACGGTCTCACCCCACGTGACTGCCACCACTTGATCGCTGCTATCTTCCACAGGGAAGCCGGGAACGTTTACTTCCCCCTCAACGGAATAATCAAGCAAACCGAAGCCGTCGCTCCCGGCGAGATATGCGCCCATGCAGATTCCGAGGTAGCTTCCACCGGTACCAATATAGTCACGTAGCCCGCGAATGAAATCCGAAGGAAAACTCTGGGCCGCGCCACCGATGTCGTCCCCACCGCCTGGCTGAGCGTAGAGGGCGGCTCCAGATAGGGCACTCGCTTCGAGAGGGACCTGTTCGCGTGGGCCGATAAACGCAACGTCCAGGCCAAGCGGTGGTCGAGACAGCCGCTCTGCAAGAATCTCCGAGCATCCTGCGCATCCTGCGGGGCCGCGGTACACAAGGGCGATTCGCCCGTCCGAACCTCCGTGCTCGTTCGTGCTGGTTGGTGCGCACCCGTTCACCAGCCCGGCGACCGGGACCGTCAGCAACCCCCCGAGGACAGACCGGCGCGTCCATCCAGCAGGTGATTCGAACGTACTCATAGCTCGATCCTAGTGAACCTGCTCCTCAGTTCACCGAAGCGACCGCGGACGAGCAGACGGGGCCGCCTCCTTCGCGTTGTCGATGACTGGTGGAGGTTTGACGCCCGAGTACTTCATTTCGGCGCGGAGGATTCGCGCCCACTGGTCACTGATGACGGCATCGAGGCCTGCTTCGTGAGCTTGTACCCGCGCGGCGCCCCTGTCACTCTCGCGGGCGCCCATCCCACATGGCCGACGACGCGACCCTCGATTCGCGCCATGATGCGAACATCATGTGATGCATAGCCGTAGGGCTGTTGCGGATCCAATTCTCCGAACCCCTTGAGATATTCACTTTCGAAGAACTGTCGAAGCCCACGCAGATCGGCCTCAATGAGCTCTTGGTGGACGAGGGCCTCGATCGAATGACGCCTCACGCGTCCGCATTCCACGGGTCCACGAGTTCGACCCCGGTGTGCTGGAAATCCTTCACATTGCGCGTAGCGCAGGTTGCCCCGAGCGCCAGGCAGATCGCGGCGATCTGGGCGTCGGCCGTACTGACAGGCGCACCTGCTGCCTCGCGCGACGCGAGCACCTCCGTGTATCGCTCCGCCGCGTCAGCATCGAATGCGAGCACCGACCGGCTCCCCCGATACGGCGCTACTGCTTGCCCGATCCTCTGAGCCAGCTCGTCTTTGCGCCGACCTTCGAAACGACACTGGCCCGACCCTTGATGACGAGGCGACCGGGGCGATCTCGGATCAACGATCGAGCGTGCTGATCACACGTTGAACCGGAATTCCACCGAGTTCCGGCACCGCCGACCATCACAAGGAACTGGACGATCCCGTCTCAGAAACGCGACGCAGCACGTCCTGCCCGACGATCGCAATGCCGCGTGGCCAAGCTGCCCAGACGGCGTTGGCCAGGCTCGACTTCCCACTGTCGGAGTTGCCGCGGATCCTGATCAGTCGAGAATCCTCGGAACCGACGAGCGTCGAGGCCGCGGAACTCATGCCGATAGAAGAGGCCTGATCGCTGCGATCTGCTCCCCTGCACGATCCTCCGCGCGGTCGAGCTCATAGTGGCTCTGCAGGTTGATCCAGAACTCCGCCGAGGTCCCGAAGTACTTCGCCAGCCGCAGCGCGGTGTCGGCCGTGATGCCCCGCTTTCCGTGCACGATCTCGTTGATCCGCCGCGGCGGAACCCCGATCGAAACGGCGAGCTTGTTCTGCGTGACGCCGAAGCCCTTAATGAACTCCTCCATGAGGACCTCACCCGGGTGGATCGGCTCGATCTTGTCAGTGGTAGTCAACGATCTGCACCTCCTCCGGTCCGGCGTCGGTCCACATGAAGCAGATCCGCCACTGGTCGTTGATCCTGATGCTGTGCTGTCCGGCCCGATCACCCTTGAGGGCCTCGAGCCGGTTTCCGGGCGGGACACGGAGGTCTTCGAGAGACTTCGCGGACCCCACCTGACGCAGCTTGCGCAGTGCAACCCGCTGGATCCTAGGATCGACCGATCGCACGCGTTCACGACGCCACAGCCGTTCGGTTTCCTTGTCGCCGAACGATCTGATCACGGAGCCAGTCTATAACGGAAACCGTCATTAACGCTAGACGTTAAACTTGAACTCCACCACGTCTCCGTCCGCCATGACGTAGTCCTTGCCCTCCATGCGCACCCAGCCCTTGGCCTTGGCCTCGTTCTTGGAACCGGCCTCCATCAGCTGGTCGAAGGAGATGATCTCGGCCTTGATGAAGCCGCGCTCGAAATCGGTGTGGATCACTCCGGCGGCCTGGGGGGCGGTGGCGCCCTTGGGGATGGTCCAGGCGCGGGCCTCCTTGGGCCCGGCGGTGAGATAGGTCTGCAGGCCCAGGGTGTCGAAGCCGACGCGGGCCAGCTGGTCCAGTCCGGATTCCTCCTGGCCGGTGGACTCCAGCATCTCGGCGGCCTCCTCGGCGTCCAGCTCGATCAGCTCGGCCTCGAACTTGGCATCCAGGAAGATCGCCTCGGCGGGAGCCACCAGCTCGCGCAGCTGCTGCTGCATGGCCGTGTCGGCGAGGCCCTCCTCGTCGGTGTTGAACACGTAGATGAAGGGCTTGGCGGTCATCAGCTGCAGCTCGCGCAGTTCGGCGACGTCGATGCCGGCGGCCTGGGCGCCCTGGTAGAGGGTCCGGCCGCTCTCCAGCAGCTCCTTGGCCTTGGTGACGTTCTCCAGCACGCTGGGCTCGAGCAGGCCGCGCTTGGTCTCCTTCTCCAGGCGCTGCATCGAGTTCTCGATGGTCTGCAGGTCCGCCAGGATCAGCTCGGTGGCGATGGTCTCCATGTCGCCGGCGGCGTCGGTGCTGCCGGCCACGCGGGTCACGTCGGGGTCGGAGAACGCCCGGGTGACCTGGCAGATCGCGTCGGCCTCACGAATGTTCGCAAGGAACTTGTTGCCCAGGCCCTCGCCCTCGCTGGCGCCCTTGACGATGCCGGCGATGTCCACGAAGGACACGGTGGCCGGCACCAGCTTCTCGCTGCCGAACACGGTGGCCAGCTGGGCCAGGCGCGGGTCAGGCAGGGGCACCATCCCCACGTTGGGGTCGATGGTCGCGAACGGGTAGTTCGCCGCGAGCACCTCGGCGCGGGTCAGGGCGTTGAACAGGGTGGACTTGCCGACGTTGGGCAGTCCAACGATTCCGATAGTGAGAGCCACGGGAGATGATTCTACGGGGGGCCTCGCCTCCCCCACCCGGGATCGGGCGGTGATCGTGCGCGGCATCTCCTCCGGGCTTCTCCAGTTGTCCCGCAGTGCACCTCAGCCCCGGCCGACAGCCTCGAGCTCACGAGCTCTCAGCCGCGCCTCGGCTGGTTCGTCGCACCCCCGTGGTGTGCTGGTCCCATGAGCGGAACACAGATGCTCCTGCTGGGCCTGGCCCTGGGCGCGGCGCTGGGCGCAGCGATCACCTGGCTGCTGCTGCGTGAGCGCACCCTCCGCCAGGAGGAGCAGCTGCGCGCCGGGGCCGAGGCCTCCGGGCAGCTGCTGCGCCTGGCCGATGAGCGCTTCGAACGTGATGCGGCCCGCCGCGACGCCGCGGAGGAGGAGCGCGAGGCCGAGCTGCAGCGCACCCTGGCCCCGATCACCGCCACCCTGTCCCACCTGGAGCGGTCCCTGGCCCGCTCCGAGGCCGCCCGGATCGATGCCGAGGGCGCGCTGCGTGCCCACCTGGGCCAACTGGCCGAGCGCGCGCAGTCCTTGGAGAGCGGCACCACGGCGCTGACCGCAGCCCTGCGGGCACCGACGGCACGGGGCCGATGGGGCGAGGTGCAGCTGCGACGCATCGTCGAGGCGGCCGGGATGCTCGAGCACGTGGACTTCACCGAGCAGCTCGCCGGCACCCGGGCCGATGGCGACAAGGGGCAGCGACCGGACCTGGTGGTGCACCTGTCCGCAGGGCGCACCCTGGTGGTCGATGCGAAGGCCCCCATGGACGCCTATCTCGACGCCGTCGAGGAGGAGGACCCGGCCCGTGCCGCAGCTCGCCGCACCGCCCACGCCAAGGCCCTGCGCCACCACGTGGGCGTGATCGCCTCCAAGGCCTACTGGAAGGCCCTCGGCGACACCCCAGAGTTCACGGTGCTGTTCGTGCCCAGCGACGGCGTGCTCGCTGCCGCCCTGGAGACGGACCCAGCCCTGCTGGACGACGCCTTCGGCAAGGACGTGGTGATCGCCTCCCCCGCCACGCTCATGGCACTGCTGCGCACCGTCGCCCACACGTGGCGCACCGAGGCCCTGAACCGGGACGCCCGCGAGGTGCTGGAGGCAGGTCGTGAGCTGCACCATCGTCTCGGCACCTTCACCACCCACCTGGGGAAGGTGGGCCGCTCCTTGGACTCCTCCGTCGCCGCGTTCAACGACGCGGTGGGGTCCCTGCAGTCACGGGTGATGGTCACCGCCCGCCGGTTCGAGGACCTGGGGCTTCCAGGCACGCGACTGGAGGATGTCGAGCAGCTCGAGCGCCGTCCCCGCACCCTTGACGATGCCGAGATCGCCGATCTCGCCGGCGGCAGCCGACGGCGAACGGGCGCTCAGGGCCGGGAGGCGGTGTGATCCGGGGGCAGCGACGGGGATGCTCCGCCTCCGGGCCCGGCGCCGTCTTGGTGGCGCTGTAGGCGACGTCAGCCGCCGGCACCGGTCGCCATCCCGCCACCGAGGAGATCAGCACGATCGTGCCGGCGCCCCTTTCGCGCATGCCGGGAAGCCACCGCAGATGCGCTGTGCGACCGTCGGGGCCGCCACCGCCGATAGCGGCCAACGTAGGTGCACGGTGCGGGCAGGCGCACTGAGGCCGAACCGTTACATCCACAAAGCGGTTATCGGCCCCGACCGGGCAGTAGGGCATGATGTGATCGACCGAACATCCGCGGGGGTCGACGACGCCGTCGGCACCGGCGGGCCTGGGGATGCTTCCGTACCCATCGACCGAACGACGAACCACTCACCGAGGAGAACACCGATGAGGATCGCACGACGGACCTTCACTGCACTGGGGCCTGTGGCCGCCCTGGGACTGCTCGCCGCCTGCGGCAACGACGAAAGGCGGCGGGGGCGACACCGGCAACGGGGGCGGCGGGGGCGGCGAGGAGGACTTCGTCACCGACCTCACCTTCGGCACCGGCGGCACCGGCGGTGTGTACTACCCGCTGGGCGGCGAGTACGCCTCCATCTACGAGAACAACATCGACGGCATCACCGTGAACTACACCGACTCCGGCGCCTCGGTGGAGAACATCGGCAAGATCTTCCAGGGCGAGTGGCAGCTGGGCATCTCCCAGTCCGACACCGCCAACGCCGCCGTCGCCGGCGAGGGCGAGTTCGAGGGCGCCCAGGTGGACAACCTGGGCTGGATCGCAGCCCTGTACCCAGAGGCGGCGCACATCGTCACCCTTGCCAGCACCGGCATCGAGACCGTCGAGGACCTCAAGGGCAAGCGCATCGCGGTCGGTGACGTGGGCTCCGGTACTCGCAACGTCTCCGATGCGATCCTCACCGCCGCAGGCATCAACGAGGGCGACTACGAGGCCCGCGAGGAGGACTTCGCCAGCTCCCTGAATCTGCTGCGGGACGGCAACATCGAGGCGTCGATCTTCGTGGTGGGCACCCCCACCGGCTCCCTGGGGGACCTGGCCGCCACCAACGACGTCAAGCTCGTCTCCATGGACGAGTCCACCGCCCAGAGCGTGGCCGACGAGAGCCTGTACGAGGTCTACACCATTGAACCGGAGGCCTACGACTTCCTCACCGAGCCGGTCACCACACTGTCCGTGGCCGCCGCACTGGTGGGCTCCACCACCCAGATCAGCCCTGATCTCGCCTACGAGATCACCAAGGCCACCTTCGAGCACGCCGAGACGATCACCCTGCCTCAGGGCGACCTGATCAGTCACGACTACGCACTGTTCGGCCAGGGCGAGGTCCCCCTCCACCCGGGCGCGGAGAAGTACTACGAGGAGCAGGGGCTGCTCTGAGATGACCCCGGCAGGAAAGAGGACGGGATCGCGTCCCGCCGACGGCGACTCGTCGGCGGGGGCGATCCCCGAGGACACGAGCATGCCGGGCGCGCCCACCGCGCAGGATCCCGTCACTCCTCCTGAGGGAGGCGGCACGCAGAACCTCGTCACGCAGCTGCACGACGGTGAGTCGCTGCACGACGGCGAGGAGCACGCGCAGGAGGTGCTGCGCGAGCACGACACCGCCAGCCGCTTCCGCACCGACCTGGGCTGGTGGGCATGGGTGGTGGGCGGCCTGTCCGTCGCCTTGACGCTGTTCCACCTGTACACCGGCGTGTTCGGCTCGCGCACCTCACTGATCCAGGGCGCGATCCACCTGGGCGCGGCCACCTCGATCATCTTCCTGCTGTACCCGGCGGGGAAGCACCTCACCCGCCCGAAGGGCGGTATCCCCTGGTACGACGCCGTACTGGCACTGCTGGGACTGGCGGTGAACCTGTTCATCGTCGTGGAGTACTCCCACCTGACCAGCAACCTGGTCCAGATCATGGGGTACCGCAGCATCGACTACGCGGTGGCGGTGCTGGGCATCCTGCTGACCCTGGAGGCCACCCGACGCTGCGTGGGCCTGCCGATCGTGATCATCGCGCTGTGCGCGATCGCCTATGGGATCTTCGGGGCAGGCCAGTCCTGGCAGGACTTCGCGGTCAAGACGTACTTCACCGCGCGTTCAGGGGTGTTCGGCACCCCGATCCAGGTGTCCTCCACGTTCATCTTCCTGTTCCTGCTGTTCGCGGTGGTGCTGATCCACACCAACATCGGCGCGTTCTTCAACGACCTCGCGTTCCGCCTCACCGGGCGCTTCACCGGTGGTCCGGCCAAGGCGGCTGTCGCGGCGAGCGGTCTGCAGGGCATGATCTCCGGCTCCTCGGTGGCCAACACGGTCGCTTCGGGCTCCTTCACCATCCCGATCATGAAGAAGGCCGGGTTCCGCCCCCACTTCGCCGGCGCAGCAGAGGCGACAGCCTCCACCGGCGGGCAGATCATGCCCCCGATCATGGGCGCTGCTGCGTTCATCATGGCCGAGTACACGGGCATCCCGTACAGCGAGATCATCATCATCGCGATCATTCCGGCGGTCCTGTACTTCCTGGGGGCCTTCCTCTCCGTGCACTTCGAGGCGAAGCGGCACGGGATCAAGGGGCTGTTGCGCTCCGAGCTGCCCAGCTGGAAGAGCCTGCTGACGCGGATCGACCTGCTGCTGCCACTGATCGTGATCGTGTGGATGATGCTCTCGGGCTTCTCCCCCGCGCGCTCAGCCCTGTGGGGCGTGGGTGTGGCCTTCGCGCTGAGCTTCCTGCGCAAGTCCACCCGTCTCTCCTTCAAGGGGATAGTGAAGACCCTCGAGGAGGGCGCCCGCACCGCCCTGCCGGTGATCGCGGCCTGCGCCACCGCCGGCATCGTGGCAGGCACCGTGACCGGCACCGGCCTGGGTGGCCGCCTGGGCAACAGCCTCATCGACGTTGCTCAGGACAACTTCCTGCTGGTGCTGCTGCTGACGATGATCGCCTGCCTGGTGCTGGGCATGGGCCTGCCCACCACCGCCAACTACGTGGTCACCGCCACGGTGGCGGCACCGATCCTGTACAACAACTTCGAGGTCCCGCTGATCTCGGCTCACATGTTCGTGTTCTTCTTCGGGATCCTCGCGGACATCACCCCACCGGTGTGCCTGGCCGCGTATGCCGGATCCGGCATCGCCGGCTCCAACCCGCTGCGCACGGGCGTGACGGCGCTCAGGCTCGCCATCGCCGGGTTCCTGATCCCCTTCGTGTTCGTGCTGGAACCTGCCCTGCTGCTCGAGGGCACGATCGGCGAGCTGGTGCCGGCCCTCGTGACCGTGATCCTGGGCATGACGGTGATCGCCGCGGCACTGGCCGGTCACCTGGTGGTCCGCACCCGGGCCTGGGAACAGGTGGTCCTGATCATCGCCGGCGTGCTCATGGTGTACCCGTCGATACCGGTCTCCGCGGTCGGCATGGTCATGGCGGCCGTCGTGGTGGTGCTCCAGGTGATCCGTCGCCGCATCTCCGATCGCGACGGTCAGGAGCAGGTCCCGCAGGACGCAGCGGC
>NZ_JALXKT010000003.1:0-100108 GCF_025144775.1 Brachybacterium sp. p3-SID957
GCCCCGCGGCTTCCGGGTTTCCCGGTGCGGGCCCGGTTGGCGCTGTCGGGGATGCGGCGAGCGATGGCGGCGGGCACGCACACCATCACTGCGCCCAGCACTGCGGACAGCAGGCCCACGATGGCTACCGCCACGGAGATGACGGTGCCGGCCACCCCGAGCACCATCTCCTGGTACTCCGGCTGTGCCACCCGCAGGAAGCCCAGCAGCCCGTGCATCGCCAGGACCTGTGCGGTGAGGCCGGTCCCCACCGCGATCGCGCCCAGCAGGGAGGTGAGCGAGCGGCGCCGCAGCAGCAGGTCGTGCGGGTCCGCGCTGGGCCTGCGCCGCACCACGATCACCAGCGCGCCGATGCCCGTGAGTGCCAGAACTCCCAGTGCCACCAGCACGGGCACCGTGTACCACTGCCCGGGGAACGGCCCGTAGGCGCCCGAGGTGAAACCGTCCACCCCGGTGTGCGCGAGGCTGCGGCCAGGCCTTCCCTGGTCGTCCGGTGAGGCCACAGCGGTGGTGAACAGGGCGTATGCGATCAGGGCGGTCGCGGAGACGGCGGCGTTCATCAGGGCGGGGCGCGACACCAGCGCGCGTGAGTCGCGGGGGGCGAGCAGGCCGTAGCGCTGTGAGGCGGAGCGCGCCGGCAGCGTCAGCTCACCGACGAGGATGGCGAGAACCAGGGCCGTCACCCCGATCAGGAGCGATGTCCCGGTCAGGGCTCCCAGTCCGAGCCGGCCTGAGGGCCATGTCCCCTGCAGGCTCAGCGCCACGATCCCGATGGTGAGGACGACGGCAGCGACCGCGCCGATCCACCGCGCCAGCAGTGCCCCGGGGTGCAGCCCGGTGCGCTCGCTGCTCGAGACGGTGGCGTACACCAGCAGTGCTGCCACTGCGAGCAGGGGGAGCACCAGCGTCCCCATCATCCCCAGCAGGGCGATTCCGCTCATGACTGTCTCTCCTCACCCGTCGCGGAGGGTCGGTCCGTCCCGCCCGTCACCGCTTGTATCGATTGTCTGACACAACCGTGCACCGATCTGGTGTTTGTGTCAAGGTGTTGGAACAAGATTCGTCATTGTCTGCATCTCTCCGCGGGGCGCGGTGCCCGGGGCACCGGCCACGAGGCGCGGGTGCGCAGGGCATTGGCCACGAGACGCGGGGCGCGGGCCGCTGGTGCGCGGGGCGTCGGCGCACCGTCCCGGCCCGGGGCGACCCGTAGCATCGGAGCGTGCTTCCTCACTGCCCCACCGCACCGGTGGCCCCCTCGTCACCGACGACGGGGGTCCTGACGATCACGCCACGTGGCGCTGCGGGCCCGGTGCTGCGCAGGCTCGCGCTCAGCCTGGTGGCCGCGCTGCTGATGGTTCCCGGACTGACGGTGCTGATCCCTCCGTCCGCGCAGGCCGATGACACGGGTGCCCCCGCCGAGGATCCGGTGCGCCTGGTGATCGCCACGGCCGGACTCACCTGGGAGGACATCAGCAGCGCGGACACCCCCTCGCTGCAGTGCCTCGCGGACGTGTCCGGGGCGGGTGCGATGAACACCACCTCCACCACAGTGGTGAGCACGAAGCGCCAGGGCATGGAGACCCTGCGCACCGGGTATCGGGGGCTCGCCGAGGAGGCACCGCGCACCGCCGGGATCCCCTCGCCGCCCATGGACCAGTGGCAGCAGCTGGACGTGCCCGTGGTCGAGATCGACGCCGCCGGTGGGGGCGAGACTCCCGCCCATGTCGCGCTGCAGGTCTCCAGCGGGCTGGACGACGGGGCGATCCTGCTGGTGGACGCCGGGTCCGTGCCCGATCACGACGACCCCGGCCGCCCCGAGGCACTCGCCGCGCTGGACTCGCAGGTGGGGGCAGTGCTGGACGCCGCCGGTGTGGAGCGCGGGCTCTCCGACGCCAAGGGCGATGGCGGGGTGAGCACCCGTCCCGGGGACGCCGCCTGCACTGAGGGGGCACTCCCCCGCACCCTGCTGCTCTCCGTCGCCGCGACCGACCCTCCCGTCTCCGAGCTCGACGAGGTGGAGCGCGCCGGCGCCGTCGCCTCCCGCACCGTGGGGTTGCAGGTCGCGATGGACAGCGCCTTTCCCGGCCAGGCCCTCACCAGCGGTGCCACCAAGCAGAGAGGCGTGGTGGTGCTCACCGATGCCCTGGCCACCGTCCTCACCTCGCACGACACCTCGCCCGACGGACTGATCCCCGGGCAGCCGTTCCGGGGGGTGGGCCATCCCGATCCGCAGCGCCTGGCAGTGGATCGCTCGATGGCGGCCGCCGCGGTCGACGCCGCCTCCGTGCCCGCCCTGGGCTCCTGGTTCGGGATCGGCCTGGTGGGCGCGGTGCTGCTGCTGATCCCGGCCACCGCGCGCCGTCCTCGCGTGGCCGCGGTGGCCCGGGCGGCGGCGTCGGTCGCACCCCTGCCGCTGGCCGTCGGACTGTTCGCCTCGATCGTGCCGTGGTGGCGGGCCGAGCCGCAGGCGCTGGCGCTGACCGGTGTGGTGTGGGCGGGCAGCGCCCTGCTGGCAGCCGTCTGCCTGGCCGGCCCGTGGAGGCGCCACCGCTTCGGCCCCGCCGGGGTGGCCGCTGCCCTGGTGGCCGGGCTGGTGCTGCTGGAATCCGCCACCGGCTCCCGCTTCCAGCTGGGCTCACCGCTGGGCGCTCAGCCCATCTCCGGCGGGCGTTTCTACGGCCTGTCCAATCACCTCTTCGGCCTGGTCCTGGGGGCATCCCTGATGGCCCTGCTGTGCCTGTTCACGGTGGTGCGCACCGCGCGGGCGCGGGTGCTGTGGACCCTGACGGCGGGGGCGGTGGTCGCGATCGTGTGCGTGGCCCCGTCGATGGGCGCGGACTTCGGGTCGATGCTCGCCACGGTCCCGGTGTTCGGGCTGCTGGCCCTGCTGGTCTCCGGGATCCGCGTGCGCATCTGGCACTTGGCCCTGCTGGCCATCGCCGGTGCCGCGGCGGTGCTCGGGGTGTCGTTCCTGGACTGGCTGCGCCCCCCGGAGGAGCGCACCCACCTGGGGCGCTTCATCGACGAGCTGCTCAGCGGGGAGCTGGTCGCGGTGGTGGTCCGCAAGCTCGCCCAGAACGTGGCGATGGTGACCGGGTACTGGGGGCTCGGCATACTGATGCTGCTGGCCATTGCCCTGTCGGTGGTGATCCTGATGCCGGGTCGGCTGGGCCTGCCGCGCCTGGCACGGATGGACGCGGAGCATCCCGCGTCCTACCCCGTGCGAGTGGCGCTGGTGGTGGGTGCCTGGCTGGGCTACGCCGTCAACGACACCGGTCCCGTGCTGGTGGCGGCGATGCTCGCCGTGTGGATCACGCAGCTGCCCGCGGTGCTGCCGGATCCGTCCGGTCCTGAGGTGTATAAGCCGGCGGCGGGCCCGCACGCGGAGCCGCCTGCTGGATGCTGAGCACAGGGGTCCTGCAGGCGGGCGCCACCGGGCCAGGATCGAAGCGCCGCGCCGGGCATGTGCCCTCAGGCTCAGTGCTCGTCGTTCTCCGCGTCCACGGCGGCGTGCACCACGAGCGAGGTGTACTCGTCGGCCGTCAGCGGCGGGACGATCGATGGCGGCAGCACCGGCTCGGGGGCGTCCAGGTGCGAGGCGATGATCACGGCGTGCTGCGGATCGAAGGGGCCCGAGACCGGAGCGCTGCGCAGACGCTCGGCGAGCGCATCCAGGTCGACGCCCGCCAGCAGCACCACGTCATCGGGCTCGAAGGCCCCCGCCACCGGGAGTGCGCGCAGCTGCCCGTCCACCCTCCCGGCGTCCACGTCGCCCAGTGCGCGGGTCTGGTCGTCACTGAAGGTGCCGGCGACCGGGAGCGCCTGCAGCGCTGCGCGTCGACGATCGGCGCGGTCGTCGGCGCCGGTGTCCGGCGTGATGGACCAGGCGTCCTCGTCGTCGGTGTCGTCCTCGTGGGGGCGAGCCGGGGCGATGGACGATGTGGCAGACCCGTCGGATGCCGTCCTCGACGAGTCCGGGGGCGCGTCGACCGGGGCGGGGCGGTCAGCGCCCTCAGCCGCGCCCGGCACCGCTGCCGGCCCGGGATGCGCGGGGTCGGGGACAGGGGGCGCTGGGTCAGCGGGCACCGGGTCGAGGCGCGCGGCCCCCGATGCTGCGTCGGCCTCCTGGGAGGTGCTGGTGCCGGTGGCGGCCGCCTGTGGGGCTGCTGCCGACGGGGTTGCCGCGTCGTCCTCGGCGGGGTCGTCCGGGGTGACATGGCGGCGCCGGGCCAGGGCCCGCAGCACGTCCTTGAGCTGGCGGGCGCGGTGCAGCTGACCGCTCAGGTCCCGACCCGTGGCCCGATGGTGCAGATCGCACTCGATCTCCTTGACCCAGAAACCTCCGGTGAGGGCGTCGATGGTCAGGGAGGTCTCCACGCCCCAGCCCGGTGCCAGCGGCTGGCAGGCGTCCCAGGTCTCCCGGGTGATGCAACGGGTGCCGGACAGCGGCTGGGTCGGCTCCCATCCGGTGGCGCGCAGGATCCCGGAGCGGGCGGTGCGCACCACGATGCCGAGCCCGGCGGCGCCGTCCTGCGGGGGCAGCAGGGCGATGGCCATGTCCACGCCGTCGCCGAGGACCGCGTCGACCAGCGGCTGCGCTGCGGTGCCGCTGCCCTCCATGTCGGCGTCGAGGAACAGCAGGGCGCGGGGACGTTCACCGTCCGCGTCGATCACCGGCAGCGGACCGGTGTGGCCGGGCACCCGCGGTTCGGCATGCAGCTCCTCGCGGAAGGCCTCCCCTCCGTCGGCCCGGTGGGCATCCTCGCGCATGGCGACCAGCTGGGCGCCCGTGGCCATCGCCGCGGCCTTGCCGCGGTTGGTCTTGTGCCGCACCACCAGGGCGTCCGCGCCCATGGCCACGGCGGCGGTGGCGTCGGTGGAGCCGTCGTCCACCACCACGACCAGGTCCACCCCGTCGATGCGGCGGGCGGCCTCGATGGTCGCCTCGATGCGCTCCGCCTCGTTCTTGGCGGGGATGACGACGGCGACGCTGGTGGGGCGGTCGGTCGTGAGCGGCCCCGCGGTGCTCATCGCAGCGTCACCTGTCGGGCCACGATGCCGCCGCGCGCCCTCCGCTCGAGTGGGGTGAGGGGCTCCTCGGTGTCCAGGGCCTCCTCGAAGCGGGTGCGGAAGGCCTCGGCCTCCTTCTCCACACCCTCGACGCCGTACCCGGCGGGCAGGTCCCACACGGGGATGGTCATGCCCTCGGCGCGGAAGGAGCCCACGTACTTGGTGTCCTCCCCCACGCCGGACTCGCGGCGAGCGTGGAGGCGGGCCACGGCGTCGATCACCCTGTCCTCGTCGGCATCCAGCACCCAGCGCAGGTGCTCCTTGGGGCCGGCGTCCACCCAGTAGGCGTGCGGCAGGCCCTCCACGGGCTTGGTGGACATGATCGACTCGTCGGCCTGCTTGATGGACTGCTCGATCTCGGCGGTGCGCTCGGCGCCCGGGTCCACCCAGAAGTCGAAGCTGTCGTGCACGGTGATCGGGAAGTCGCCGGTGAGATCCAGCAGGTCCTGCAGGCGCGGGGAGTCCTCGTCCAGCTGCACGGTGGTCACGGGGGTGCCGGGCTCGGCCTCGAGGGCCTGCAGCAGCGCCTGGCCGATACCGCGGGACAGGTCACCGCCCGGGAAAGTGGACTGCACGCCGATGATCACCGAACCGTCGGTGCGACGCACGGCCGGCCAGGCCATCGGCAGGATCGTGGCCAGCACGACGTCCACACCGCCGTGCTCCTCGACGGTGGTCGCGGTCATCGTGGCCGCCGGGATCAGCTGGCGCATCGCCACCAGGTCGCGCTCGGCGGGGATCCCCTCGAAGGGGCGTCGGACCAGGGCATTGCTCGAGGTGGAACTCATGGCGGGAAGTCTACCGACCGGCGGGGCCGCCACAACGGAGCCGGGCCTCACCTCGAGCCCGTCGGTGGGGAGAGCACTGCATCGGGCGCGGGCGGGCTCCCGGGCCCTGACGCGCTCGGGCGCCGACCCTTGGGGAGCCTGCTGTTGGTCGACGAGCCGGCCGACGCCAGCTGGCCCTGCTGCGCAGTCAGTCCGTCAGCGCGGACTCGTCGCAGGCACCCTCGACCTCCACGGCGAGGCCATGCAGGTAGATAGTCGATTCGCCCCTCCACGAGTCGATCCGCAGTCGCCCGCCTGCAGGCCCCTCCGTCTCGAACCCGTAGGCGGCTCCGCCGATGTACTCAGGATCGCCCACCTCCCCCAGCCCGTGCTCGGCCAGCACCTCGTTGACGCGCTCACGTCGATCAGGCCAGCTCGGGTCGCTCTCCTCGAACCGCAGCGGGGTGCTCCACGTACCGGGCCGCCACCGGCAGCTGCCGTCCTCCCCAGGCGCGAGCGCCTCCCGGTCCGGTCCGCTCCATTCCACCTCCTCCCCTAAGGTGAAGGCTTCCTGCAGTTCCCCCACCAGGGCCGCGACCTCGTTGCGCGCCTCCCCCAGCGGTACGGCCTCACCCGGCCCCGGCGTGCATCCTGAGATCAGCGCCATGACCAGTGCCCCTCCCCATATCCCTCGGTATCGCCACGTGTGCATCGACGTCCTTCCTGGCTCTCGCCCACGTTATCCACATACGTGGGACTGGTGCCATGTCGGTACCGACAATGGGGATGAGCGAGCGGAACGGGGATGGCATGTTCTACGGGGCCGATACGGAATCGCTGCGGCGGTGCGCCGATGTCCTCCCCGGCCACGTGTACGTCGTCGACGAGGTCATACGCCCGTCAGGCGGATCTGAGCCCCGCATCCGTCTCATCAATCCTTGGGGGGATGTGAACTCGCAAAAGCCGCAGGTCCTCGAATTCACCTAGAGCGAGTACTCACGGAGCTTCGTCTCGCACAATTCGCACGGGAATTGATCGCCTCGCCCCTTCCAGCCATGCGTCGTCCATGGCCGGGCGGCGCCACTGCCTCGCCCGACGTCGTTCAGGGCAGGCGCACCAGTTCCTCGGCCCGCCGCTCCAGGTCGGTCGGCTCCTGCCCGTCCAGCATGTGCAGGGCGAAGTCCTCGCTGATCCGCTCGAACGCCAGGGTGCCGCGCACGGAGTTGCCGTGCTGGTCCAACTGCGGTGCGTAGGTGGCGATGCCGAACCGCGACGGCAGAGCGGCGATGATGCCGCCGCCCACCCCGGACTTCGCGGGGATCCCCACATCGCTGACCCAGTCGCCGGCGTTGTCGTACATCCCGCAGGTGAGCATCACCGAAAGCACCTGCCGCGACGCCACCCGGGAGAACACCTCCACACCGGTGATGGGATTGGTGCCGCCCCCGGCGAGGGTCGCGGCCATCACCGCGAGATCCGCCACGCTCACCAGCACCGAGCAGCCCTCGGTGTACCCGCCGACGACGTCCTCCGCGTTCTCGTCCATCGAGCCGGCCGCACGCAGCATGTAGGCCAGCGCCAGGTTGCGGTCGGCGGTCTCGAGCTCGGCCTGCCGGGTCACCTCGTGCACCTCCAGGGTGCGCCCGGCGGCGGCGTCGAGCACATCGCGCAACCGCGCGGTGCGCTCCTGCTGGGTGGGGCCGAGCATGGCGTGGGTGCGGATCGCACCGATGTTCACCAGGGGGTTCTTGGGCTTCTTCGTGACCGGATCCAGGCTGAGCGCGTTGAACTCCTCTCCCGTGGGCTCCTCGTCCACGATGGAGGTGACGTAGTCCAGCCCGTGCAGGTCGATCGCCGCCCCGTAGGCGAACGCCTTCGAGATGGACTGCACCGGGAACGCGTGCTCACTGCCCACCGAGGTGATCTCCCCGTCGATCGAGCACAGGGCCACCCCGATCTGGTCCTCCTTCGCGCCGGACAGCAGCGCCAGCTCCGGGATCTCGCCCTCGCTCTCGGCGGAGGACAGTGCCTCCTCCAGGCGCTGCAAGTACGTGCGCAGGGCGGTGTCGGGGTAGGTGCTGGCCTCGCGGTCACTGTCCGGGTCGGAGCGCGGAGCGGGATGGGCGCTATAACCGGGTGTGGTGTGGAATGCGGCAGACACACCGCCGACGTTACATGGGCCGCGCCGCAGCGTCCCCCGCACGGCCGGACACCCGACCCACCGCGCCACCACCGACCCACCGCGCCACCACCGACCCACCGCACCACCACCGACCCGCGCAGCCAAGCCCCTGAGCTGCCGCCAACCGGCGGCCAGACGCGCTTCCGGCGGCTGGACCCGCTTCCGGCGGTTGGCCCCGCTCCCGGCGGCCGGACCCGCTCCCGGCGGCCGGACCCCCGACCTTGAGTTCGACATCGAGGCAGTTGGCGTTTACACGGCTCGATTCCGCCAACTGCCCCAACATCGACGCTCTCAACGCGCCGCGTCAGGTGCCCGCACCCTGCGCGAGCGCGAGCCTGCCCTGCACGAAGGGCTGCTGCGACTGATGCGCAGGTGCGCGAGGTGCCCGAACTGCGGCGCATCATCACCGAGCGCTTCGCCATGAAGAACACCATGGGCTACGGCATCAACGCCCTGCTGGACTTCGATCAGCCGGCCGATGTGCTCGCCCACCTGGTGGTGGGGTCGGAGGGGACGCTCACCTTCGTCTCCTCCGCGGTATTCCGCACCGTGCCGGTGCAGAAGCACGTGGCCACAGGGCTGCTCACCGCGCCGTCCCTGCAGGCGGCCACCGCGATGCTGCCGGGCGTGGTGCAGGCGGGCTTCGCCGCCGTGGAGCTGCTGGATGCCCGGTCCTTGCTGACCGCGCAGCAGCTGGCCGGGTCCCCGCAGGAGATCGCGGCACCGGACGTGCAGGACCATGCCGCGCCGCTGGTGGAGCAGCGGGTGCCGGTGGCCTGGGGCGGCAGCGACGGGCTGAGGAGGCCCTGGTCACCCGGAGCCGCTGGCCGCGGCCCACCGTCACGGACATTCGGCGACAATGGGACGTCGATCGGCGCCTGACCATCGCGCCTGCCCCACTCGTCCACGCCATCCGGGAGCCCCGCACCGTGACCCCCACTGAGCAGTCCGCCCACCAGAGCACCGCTGAGCACGCCGGGGCGGCCGACGCACCGGCCCTGCTCTCGGATGCGATCGCCACCGGGCCCGGACATCAGCGCGCGCACCTGCTCACCCCCGGTGTGATCGCCTGGCCCGCCGACCTCGTGGACGACGCCGCAGGCACGTCCTGGGAGCTGTGGGTGGCGCCGGAGGGTGGCCTCACCCTGGCAGGCGGGCGGGCCGGCGGGCAGGTCGCGGGTGGCGAGCGCCTGGGTGAGCTCACCCTGCGGGAGGGGCCTCTCACCGAGGCGGAGACCAAGGACCGTCGGCACCTGGCCGGCCACCTGGTCCTGGAGCTCGGCGGGCTGGACCGGACCGTGCTCGAGCAGGCCCTCACGGGTCAGCTGGCCGTGGTCCAGCGCCGCGGGGGCGGCATCGAGGTGGCGACCGGTGTGCAGATCGCGGGCGTGCTCGATGCGCTGTACGCCGAGGAGGCAACGGTCGCACCGCTGGGGCCCCGCCTGGCGGGCGACCGCTGGGAGCTGTCCCTGTGGGCTCCGACGGCGAAGAGCGTCGCCCTGCAGGTGTTCGGACCCGTCGCCCACGCAGCCCGCGACGCAGAGCTCGGCACACAGCAACCCGGCGCGCAGCCGCCCGCGGAACAAGAGCAGCCGGCGGTCACCGTCCCCATGGAGCGGGACGGCAACGGGATCTGGCGCGCCTCGGGCCCGGCCGTCGGCGCCGAGGACTGGACGGACCGCACCTACCAGTTCGAGGTGGAGGTGTACGTGCCCCGCGAGGACCGCGTGGTGAAGAACCGCGTCACCGACCCGTACTCGGTGGCCCTGACCGTGGACTCCGAGCACTCGGTGCTGGTGGATCTCACCGACCCGCGCTGGGCGCCCGAGCAGTGGGCGAGCACCCCGGCGCCGCGACTGGAGCGCCCCGCGCAGCAGACCATCTACGAGCTGCACGTGCGGGACTTCTCCGGTGGCGACGAGGCCCTGCCCGCCGAACTGCGCGGCACCTACCTGGCCTTCGGCCACCCCGACTCCACCGGCACGGCGCGGCTGCGGGAGTTGGCCGAAGCGGGCCTGACCACGGTGCACCTGCTGCCCACCTACGACATCGCCACCATCCCCGAGCTGCGCTCCCGGCAGAAGCAGGCCGTGATCCCCTCCGGCGCGGGCCCCGCCTCGATCGAGCAGCAGGCCGCCGTGGGCGAGGTGGCCGACGAGGACGCCTACAACTGGGGCTACGACCCCTTCCACTACCTCGCGCCCGAGGGCTCCTACGCAACCGACGGCCACCAGGACGGCGGCGAGCGCACCGCCCAGTTCCGCTCCATGGTGGGCTCTCTGCACGGCATGGGCCTGCAGGTGGTGCTGGACGTGGTGTTCAACCACACCGCGCACGACGGTCAGCACGAGCGCTCGGTGCTGGACCGGATCGTGCCGGGCTACTACCACCGGCTGGACGCGGCGGGCAGTGTGGAGGACTCCACCTGCACCTCCAACACCGCCACCGAGCACGCGATGATGCGCCGCCTGATGGTGGATGCCCTGGTGCTGTGGGCACGCCACTACCGGGTGGACGGCTTCCGCTTCGACCTGATGGGCCACCATCGGCGCGCGGACATGGAGGCCGTTCGCGAGGCGCTGGATGCTCTCACCCTGGAGACCGACGGAGTCGACGGGAAGGGCATCTACCTGTACGGGGAGGGCTGGAACTTCGGGGAGGTGGCCGATGGCGCCCGCTTCACCCAGGCCACCCAGGGCAATCTCGACGGCACCTCGATCGGCTGCTTCAACGACCGCATCCGCGACGCGGTGCACGGCGGCAGCCTGATGGACGAGGACGCCCGCATGAACCGCGGCTTCGCCACCGGCCTGTTCCTCACCCACAACGAGCTCTCACCCCATTCGGCGCAGGAGCAGCGGGCGGACCTGCTGCACCGCACCGACCAGATCCGCCTGTCCATGGCCGGCAATCTCAAGGACTACGAGCTGCTGGCCTCCACCGGGCAGGTGCTGCGCGGGCAGGAGCTGGACTACAACGGTTCCCCCGCGGCCTTCGCCTCACGCCCCGAGGAGAATGTCAACTACGTCGACGCCCACGACAACGAGACCCTGTTCGACACCTTCGTGTGGAAGCTGCCGCAGGACACCTCGATGGACGTCCGGGTACGGCTGAACACCCTGGCCCTGGCCACGGTGGCGCTGGGCCAGTCTCCCGCGTTCTGGGCCGCGGGCACGGACCTGCTGCGATCGAAGTCCCTGGACACCGACAGCTACAACTCCGGCGACCTGGTCAACATGATCGACTGGACGATGCAGGACAGCGGCTTCGGGCGGGGCCTGCCCTCGGCCGGCCGCAACCAGCACCTGTGGGTGCTGCAGGCCCCGATGCTGGAGGACCCGGCCATGCGCCCCACTCCCGAGCACATCGCCCGCAGCGCCGCCATGGCGCTGGACCTGCTGCGGCTGCGGCACTCCACGCCCCTGTTCACCCTGGGGGACGCCGAGCTGATCAAGCAGAAGGTGACGTTCCCGAACGCCGGCCCCGAGGCCACGCCCGGGCTGCTGCTGATGCGGATCGACGACACGATCGGGCCGGACGTCGACCCCGCGCTCGACGGGCTGCTGGTGGTGCTGAACGCCTCCCCCGAGGCGATCTCCGAGCAGGTCGAGGGCATGGAGGGGACCTGTCTGGAGCTGTCCGCGGTGCACGTGGAGGGGGCCGATGCCGTGACCCGCGAGACGACCTGGGATGCGGCAGCCGGGACCGTGACGGTGCCCGCGCACACGGCGGCGGTGCTGGTCCAGCGGTGATCTCGTAGCAGGGCCGCGTCCTTCGCCGCTGTCGAAGCGCTGCTGTGCGTGAAGTCCCCCGGGGGTGGTGCGGGGTGTCATGCGGGCTGCGCTGCGGGGTGCCATGCGGGCTGCGCTGCGGGCGCCCCTCCACCCCTGTGAACTGAAATATCTTGCAAGTTCTGGCTGGTGGTTGATGCTGGTGGGGCGGGCCTTTAGGGTGGAGTGAGCGTGCTGGAGGCGAGGCCGCCGCCACACCGATGAATATCTTGCACTTCCAATGCCTGGAGTGCGCCTCGGCCGTTCCCCTCGGCCGTTCCTTGCCCGGACAGAGGAGTCCCGCATGTCGGTCCCGCGGTTTTCCCGCCCCGTCCCCTCCCCTCGTGCAGCCCGCATCCTCGGGCATCCGCACCCCCGCTCGCGTCGGTCCTCGGCCGCGCCGGCGGTGATGCGGCACCGTGGCTCGTCGGCCGCGGCGATCACCGCACCGCTGCCACGTCGCGGGCTGGCGATCATCGCTGCCCTGATGATGGCGATGGCGAGCGTGATGGGCACCGCTCCGCTGGTGCACGCCGTCGGCTCGAACGACCCGGTGCTGGTGGGCTCCCTGCAGGACGAGCTGGGCTGCGGGGCCGACTGGGCACCGGACTGCGAGGCCACGAGGCTCCTGCCCACTGGTGAGGCCGGGGTGTGGGCCGCGACCTTCGAGGTGCCCGCCGGGCAGTGGGAGACCAAGGTCGCCATCGGCGGCAGCTGGGACGAGGCCTACGGCCTGGACGGCGGCGACAAGAACATCCCGCTAGCCTTCGCCGCCCCCACCACGGTGCGCTTCCAGTTCGACGAGGCCACCAGCCGACTCTCCATCGCCCTGCCCGAGCTGCCCGGTGAGTACACCGAGGACGACGCCGCGCTCGCAGCGGCGCCCCACCGCCACCCCGGCGCCGGGCAGACCTTCTACTTCGTGCTCACCGATCGCTTCGAGAACGGTGACCTCTCCAACGACACCGGTGGCATCGAGGGCGACCGTCTGGACCACGGCTTCGACCCCGCCGACAAGGGCTTCTACCAGGGCGGTGACATCGCCGGCCTGCACTCCCAGCTGGACTACATCGAGGACCTGGGGATGACGGCCATCTGGCTGACCCCCTCGTTCAAGAACAACCCCGTCCAGGGCGAGGGCGAGAACGCCAGCGCCGGCTACCACGGGTACTGGGTCACCGACTTCACCACCATCGACCCGCACCTGGGAACCAACGACGAGCTGAAGGCCCTGATCGACGACGCCCATTCGCGCGGCATCAAGGTGTACTTCGACATCATCGTCAACCACACCGCGGACCTCATCGACTACGAGGAGGGCGAGTACGGGTACATCGACCAGGCCACCTCCCCGTACCGCGACGCCGACGGCAACCCGGTGGACCTCGCCCAGGTGGCGCAGTCCCCCGACTTCCCCACCTTCGACCCGCAGACCTCCTTCCCGTACACGCCGGTGCGCAGCGAGGAGAACACGGTGATGGTGCCGGAGGCGCTCAACGACGTCACCATGTATCACAACCGCGGCAACTCGACGTGGGAGGGAGAGTCGGTCACCCACGGCGACTTCGACGGTCTGGATGACGTGATGACCGAGGACCCGCGGGTACTGGACCTCATGGAGGACATCTACACCACGTGGATGGACTTCGGGATCGACGGCTTCCGCATCGACACCGTCAAGCACGTGGACTTCGGTTTCTGGGAGTCCTTCACCAGCACGATGGCCGCTCACCAGGGCTCCACCCCGGCGGGCGAGGAGTTCTTCACCTTCGGCGAGGTGTACGACGCCGATGCGCGCCTGCTGTCCCCCTACGTGCGGGACACCGACATGGACTCGGTGCTGGACTTCGCCTACCAGTCGGCGAGCACCAACTGGGCGCGCGGCTACACCGCGCAGGGCATGGCGGCCCTGTTCGACGCCGACGACCACTACATCACCCCCACCTCCTCCGCCGCGGACCTGCCCACCTTCGTGGGCAATCACGACATGGGGCGCATCGGCTACCTGCTGCGGGACTCCGGCCGGCTCGATGAGCGCGCTGCCTTCGCGCACACCACGATGCTGCTGACGCGCGGCCAGCCGGTGATCTACTACGGCGACGAGCAGGGCTTCGTGGGCGATGGCAACGACAAGGACGCCCGCCAGTCGATGTTCCCCAGCCGCACCCCGTCCTACCTGGACGACACCCTGATCGACGGCTCCCCCTACGGGTCCGGCGACCACTTCGACACCGGCGCGCAGCTGTATCCGCTCATCAGCGAGCTGGCCACGCTGCGCAACTCCACCCCGGCGCTGTCCACCGGAGCGCAGATCGAGCTGTACGCCGAGGACGGCCCCGGCGTGTACGCCTTCTCCCGCGTGGACCGCGAGGAGAAGGTCGAGCACCTGGTGGCGCTGAACAATGCCGGCTCCGCCAGCACCGTCACGCTCACCACCCTCACCCCGGGCGCCAGCTACTCGGTGCTGCACGGCGACCACGCCCCCGTCACCGCCGGGGCGGACGGCACCGTGGAACTGACCGTGCCGTCGCTGTCGGCCGTGGTGCTGGTGGCCGATGCCCCGGTCGCCGCTGCCGGTGAGGCGCAGGCGATCACCCTCACCCCCGCCCAGGGCGGTGCAGTGGAGGGTCTGGCCCCGATCAGCGCGCAGATCGCTGCGGACCGTTGGGCGGAGACCTCCTTCAGCTACCGGATCGCCGGCGAGGTGGCGTGGACGCCGCTCGGCACCGCTGAGGACGACACCCCGCGGGTGTTCCACGACGTGCGCGGCCTGCCCACCGGCACCGTGATCGAGTACCGCGCGGTCTCCACCGATGCGAGCGGCTCCCGCGTGGCGGCCTCCACCAGTGCGGTGGTGGGCGCGGATCTCTCCGCTACCGGCCCGGCCGAGGGGCCCGGCGGGATCGACGCGGAGTCGATCACGCTGCCGGGCTCCCACAACGCGGCGATGGGATGCGCGGGCGACTGGCAGCCGGACTGCGAGTCCGCCCAGCTGACCCTGGACGCGGCCTCCAGGAAGTACACCGGCACCTTCGACATCCCCGCCGGGACCTACGAGTTCAAGGTCGCCCACGGCGGCTCCTGGGACCAGAACTACGGCGCGGGCGGTGTGCCCGGTGGGGAGAACATCTCCTACACGCACGAGGGCGGGCCGGTCACCTTCTGGTACGACCCGGTCACCCACATCGTCCAGTCCAGCGCCGAGGGTCCCTTCGTGACCCTTCCCGGTTCGTTCAACGCGGCCCTGGGCTGCACCGAGGACTGGATGCCCTCCTGCATGGCCACCTGGATGCAGGACGGTGACGGGGACGGCGTGTACACCTTCACCACCGATGCCCTGCCCACCGGCAGCTACGAGGTGAAGGCGGCCCACGGTCGCTCCTGGGACGAGAACTACGGGGTGGACGGTGCCCGCGGCGGCGCCAACTACTCCTTCTCCACCCAGGAGGGGAAGGTCGTCACCTTCTCCTACGACCTGGCCACCCACGTGCTGACCATCGAGTCGGAGGATCCGTTGGTGGCGGGCTCCGGCCAGCAGCTGGCGCACTTCGTGGACGCCGACACCATCGCCTGGCCCGCCGACCGGGTCAGCGATCCGGTCACCACCAGCTGGCAGCTGTGGTCGGCCCCCGAGGGCGGGCTCACGGTGGCCGACGGTGCGGTCACCGGCGGGCAGCAGCTCGGTGAGCTGGCCCTGCGCGACGGCGGCCTGGACGCGGCGGAGCTGGAGGGCCGCGGCCATCTGGGCGACTTCCTGGCGCTGGACCTCTCCGGTGTGGACCGCGACGCGCTCGAGCAGGCCCTCACCGGCGAGCTGGCCGTGGTCCAGATCGGGGCCGACGACATCGAGGTGATGACCGGTCTGCAGATCCCGGGCGTTCTGGATGCGCTGTACGCCGAGGACGCCGACGCCCACGAGCTCGGCGTGGTGTTCGACGAGGCCGGCACCCCGACCGTGACGCTGTGGGCACCCACCGCCAAGAGCGTGGACCTGCAGCTGTCCCCGGCACCGGTGATGGAGGCGGAAGGCCCGTCGGCCCGTGCCGCCGCCCCGGAGGGCGCCGAGGTGCTGCCGATGGAGCGCGGCGAGGGCGGCGTGTGGACCATCACCGGTGAGCCCGGCTGGGAGGACCGCGCCTACACCTTCGCGGTGGACGTGTACGTCCCCGCCGAGGGAGAGGTGGTCACCAACGTGGTGACCGATCCGTACTCCGTGGGGCTGACGCTGAACTCGCAGCAATCGGTGATGGTGGACCTGGACGACGAGCGCTGGGCCCCGCAGGTGTGGACGGACACTCCCGCCCCGCAGGTCGAGCAGTTCGCCGACCAGACCATCTATGAGCTGCACATGCGGGACTTCTCCGCCGGGGACGAGGGCCTGCCGGAGGAGGTGCGCGGCACCTACGCGGCGTTCGGGCACCCGGACTCGGCCGGGTCGGCGCGCCTGCAGGAGCTCTCCGATGCGGGCGTGACCACGGTGCACCTGCTTCCCACCTTCGACATCGCCACCATCGAGGAGGATCGCTCCGCTCAGGTGCAGCCGGAGGTCCCTGATGCGGGCCCGGCCTCCCCGGACCAGCAGGCGGCGATCGCGGAGGTCGCGGATCAGGACCCGTACAACTGGGGCTACGACCCGTACCACTACCAGACCCCGGAGGGCTCCTACGCGACCGCCGGGAACCAGGTGGGCGGTGCCCGCACCGCGGAGTTCCGCTCCATGGTCGGTGAGCTGCACCGGATGGGCCTGCAGGTGGTGCTGGACAAGGTGTACAACCACACCGCCGCTCATGGTCAGGCCGATCGCTCGGTGCTGGACAAGGTGGTGCCCGGGTACTACCACCGGTTGAGCCTGCAGGGCACGGTGGAGACCTCCACCTGCTGCTCGAACATCGCCACCGAGAACGAGATGGCCGGCCGCATCATGGTGGACTCCACCGTGCTGTGGGCCCGCCACTACGGGGTGGACGGCTTCCGCTTCGACCTGATGGGCCACCACTCCCGCGAGAACATGGAGGAGGTGCGGGCCGCCCTGGACGAGCTGACCCTGGAGGCCGACGGCATCGACGGGTCCGGCATCTACCTGTACGGCGAGGGCTGGAACTTCGGCGAGATCGAGAACAACGCCCGGTTCAAGCAGGCCACGCAGGGGCAGCTGGACGGCACCTCGATCGGTGCGTTCAACGATCGTCTGCGCGATGCGGTGCACGGCGGCAGCCCCTTCGACACCGACAAGCGCACCATGCAGGGCTTCGGCAACGGCCAGTACACGATGCCCAACGGGTTCTCCGAGCTGTCGGAGGAGGACCAGCGGGCGGATCTGCTGCACCGCACCGACCTGATCCGTCTGGGCCTGGCCGGCAACCTGACGGACTTCGAGCTGGAGTCCTCCAGCGGTGAGGTGCTGCGCGGTGACCAGCTGGACTACAACGGGTCTGCGGCCGGGTTCACCTCGCGTCCGGAGGAGTCGGTGAACTACGTGGACGCCCACGACAACGAGGCGCTGTACGACCTCAACGTGTGGAAGCTGCCGCAGGATGCGTCGATGGAGGTGAGGGGCCGGATGAACACCCTGTCCCTGGCCACGGTGACGCTGGGCCAGTCCCCGTCGTTCTGGGCGGGCGGAACCGATCTGATGCGCTCGAAGTCGCTGGATCGCGACTCCTACAACTCCGGGGATCACTTCAACGTGATCGACTGGACGATGCAGGACAACGGCTACGGCCGGGGCCTGCCGCCGGAGGGCAAGAACGGCGAGGCGTGGGACCTGATGGTGCCGATGCTGGAGGACCCGGCCAAGACTCCTTCCCCGGCGGACATCGGGTTCAGCT
Source organism: Brachybacterium sp. p3-SID957 (assembly GCF_025144775.1). Taxonomy (NCBI): domain Bacteria; kingdom Bacillati; phylum Actinomycetota; class Actinomycetes; order Micrococcales; family Dermabacteraceae; genus Brachybacterium; species Brachybacterium sp. p3-SID957. Next base: position 17,618 of record NZ_JALXKT010000003.1, read on the forward strand.
CGGAGGTGACGCTGGACCTGCTGCGACTGCGCTCCTCGACGAACCTGTTCACCCTGGGCGAGGCGGAGCTGATCCACCAGAAGGTCAGCTTCCCCAATGCCGGTGCGGATGCCACGCCGGGCCTGCTGGTGATGCGGGTCGACGACACCGTGGGGGCTGACGCCGACCCGGCCCTGGACGGTCTGGTCACGGTGTTCAACGCCTCCGACGAGCCGATCACCGAGCAGGTCGACGGCATGGTGGGACTGGAGTACTCGCTGCACGAGGTGCAGGCCGAGGGCGTCGACCCGGTGGTCAAGGAGGCCACCTGGGAGGCCTCGACGGGCACGGTGACGGTGCCGGCGCACACGGTGGCCGTGTTCGTGGCCCCGCAGGAGACGGCGCCCGGCGAGCCCGGCGAGCCCGGCGAGCCCGGCGAGCCCGGCGAGCCCGGCGAGCCCGGCGAGCCCGGCGAGCCCGGCGAGCCCGGCGAGCCCGGCGAGCCCGGCGAGCCCGGCCAGCCCGGCCAGCCCGGCCAGCCCGGCCAGCCCGGCCAGCCCGGCCAGCCCGGCCAGCCCGGCCAGCCCGGCCAGCCCGGCCAGCCCGGCGAGCCCGGCGAGCCCGGCGAGCCCGGCGAGCCCGGCGAGCCCGGCGAGCCCGGCGAGCCCGGCGAGCCCGGCGAGCCCGGCCAGCCCGGCCAGCCCGGCCAGCCCGGCCAGCCCGGCCAGCCCGGCCAGCCCGGCCAGCCCGGCGAGCCCGGCCAGCCCGGCCAGCCCGGAGAGCCCGGTGAACCCGGTGAACCCGGTGAACCCGGTGAACCCGGTGAACCGGGTGAACCCGGCGAGCCCGGCCAGCCCGGAGAACCCGGCCAGCCCGGAGATCCCGGCCAGCCCGGCCAGCCCGGAGAGCCCGGGGAACCGGGTCAGCCCGGCCAGCCCGAGGAACCGGGTGAGCCCGGAGAGCCAGGCGACCCGGGGAAAGCCGGCGATCCTGGCCGTGCAGATCGTGATCGCGGTCCGCTGGCCCGCACCGGCACGGACGCGTGGGGCTACGTGCTGGCGGCAGCCGCACTGATCGCCGTGGGTGGTGGGCTCACCGCCTGGAAGCGCCGGGCGGCCTGACACACCCCACACACGGATCCCCCGGTTCCCTCGCTCGATCGAGGGAACCGGGGGATCCGTTGTTCAGTCCTCAGCGCATCGCTGTCCTTCGTGCATCACGGTCGGCGACGTGCAGGCGTTCACCCTGGGACGAACCGGCGGCCGTGGCGGCTCAGTCCTGCGGGGTGAAGGTCTCCAGGTCTGTGCGGAAGGCGCGGCGGCGCGCGTAGGCGTGCACCTGGTCCAGCACCGCGACCTGCCGGTCCACGTTGTCCACCAGATCGGCGAACACCTGCTTGTCCAGGCCCAGCAGCTGGGCGTTGTCCCGCAGGGTCTCCCAGCCGCCCTTCTTCCCGATCACGGCGCTGCGCATCAGCTCGGCCTCCAGCACCAGCGTCATCGGCGAGCGCTTGACGAGGCGACCGTTGTTCTTGAGCCGCGCTGCCTTCTCCCCCACCCAGGCGGCGGCCTGCCGGTGCGGGAGCTGCTTGAAGCCGAGGTCCTCCAGCAGCTGTTCGAGGAACCGGCGCTCGTTGCGGATCTCGTGGGCCAGCATCGAGAGCTCGGCGAACACGGGGGTGTCCACGTTGGCCTCGGCCATCCGCTCGATGCGGGACATCCCGGCAGTGGCCCCGGTGAGGTGGTCGGAGATGTACAGGTTCAGCAGGTCCCGGTCGACGTCCTCGGAGATCCTCGGCGAGCCCTTTCCGGCCGAGGCACCCTCCCCGGCATCCGCCCCGCCGGGAACGGCCGAGACGGGAAGGGATCCCCCGCCGGCATCACGGGGGCGCATCGGCACCGAATCGGCTCCGGTGCCTTCGATCATCCCTCCCAGCAGTTCGGCGACGGCATCGGCTGCGGTGCGGGTGGGCTTCCAGCCCAGCTCTGCCTTGGCCCGGGCGTTGTCCATCACCGGGACGTTCATGCCCATGTCGAGCCATCCCGGGTCGGCCGCGACCAGTCCGGTGAGGTGCCCGGCCGACATCGCTGTGCGGACCATCGACGGCGGCAGCTCCACGGGCCGCACCTTCTTGCCGTCGCCGACGATGTCGGCCAGGTCCTGCACGCCGAGCACGTCGTCGGCGCAGATGTTGAAGGCACCCTTGACGCCGGCCACGGCGGCGGCCGCGTAGGCGGCGCCCATGTCATCGGCGTGGACGGCCTGGATGCGCAGGCCCTGCGGGAGCGGCAGCAGCGAGGGCCGGCCGGCCTTGAGCGCCTGCACGGGCATCCAGGAGCCCAGGAAGTAGCGCTGGATCTCGGATGCCGCGGCGGCCGAGAAGATCAGTGCGGGGCGCAGCCGGGTCACGGTCACCTCGGGGTGCTCGGCCTCGAACTCGTCCAGCACGCGCTCCTGGGCGGCCTTGTCGACGCTGTAGTGGGAGGTGGAGATCCCTCTGGTCTCCCAGCTCTCGTCCCGCACCTCCAGGCCCGGGGAGGGTGAGTAGGCACCCACGGAGGAGGCCACCACCAGGGTGTCCACGCCCGCGGCGGCGGCAGCGCGAGCCACGTTGCGGGTGCCCTCCACGTTGACGCGGTGCAGCAGGTCCCGCTTGGAGTTGGGCTGGATCAGCCAGGCCAGGTGGATGACGGCGTCGACATCCGCGAACGCCTTCGTCAGGTGGGCGATCGCCTCGGGCGCCTTGACGGCGGCACCGATGTCGATCGAGGCCCAGTCGGCCTGGGCGTAGGGCTCGGCGCCCTGGTCGGGCATGCGCCGGGCGATGCCCAGCACGGAGGAGACCTCCGGGCGTACGTGCAGGGCCGTGAGGACTGCGGTTCCGACGTTCCCGGTGGCACCGACGACGGCGACTCTCATGGGTTTCTCCCTCGTGGGGTCACGCGCTGCGCGACGAGTGGGCGTGCGTGGACCCCTCCAACCTACGCAGGGATCCTGAGCGCCCGGAAGGAAAGGCCTTCGCCTCGACCGGTCGGTCTCCTGGAGCAGAGGCCATGCGGGCCGGGCGTGAGCACGAGGCGAGGGATGCGAGCTGCCAGGTGCGGCCCGGGCCAGCACCGGCCGCCGCACCCCCGGGGCCACCGCAGCCCCCCGGAGTCGTCAGCTCCTGTGGGGATCCTCCCCCTGCACGGGATCGTCCACCTGCACGGGATCGTCCACCTGCACGGGGCCCTCCCCCTGCACGGGATCGTCCACCTGCATGGGCCCGCCGGGTTCGGTGTCGGTGCCGGTGGCGCGGCCGATGCCGGCCATCAGGTGGTACACCAGCAGTGCAGCCACTGTGCCCAGCGCGATGCCCGTGAGCTGGATGCCCTCGATCTCCCAGGTCACATTGGCGATGCCCACCACCAGGGCCACACCGGCAGTGAACTGGTTCTTGGACTTGGAGAAGTCCACCTTGCCGTCCACCCACATGCGCACGCCGATGATGCCGATCAGGCCGTACAGCACGAAGGTGACGCCGCCCAGCACACCGGGCGGGATGGTGAAGATCGCCGCGCCCACCTTCGGGGACAGCGACAGCAGGATCGCGACGATCCCGGCCACCCAGTAGGCGGCGGTGGAGTACACGCGGGTAGCGCTCATGACGCCGATGTTCTCGCCGTAGGTGGTGGTGGGTGAGCCGCCGAACCCGGCGGACAGCGCGGTGGCGGCGCCGTCGGCGAACAGGGTGCGGCCCACCATGTGGTCGAGGTTGCGACCGGTCATCAGGCCCACGCTGGTCACATGACCCACGTTCTCGGCCAGCAGCACCAGGATCACCGGCAGGAACATCGGCAGCAGCGCGAGGTTGAACTCGGGGTGGTGGAACTGCGGCAGGCCGATCCAGGGGGCCTCAGCCACGGGGGTGAAGTCCACCTCGCCCCGCAGCACCGCGACCAGGTACCCCACCAGCACGCCCACCAGCACCGAGATGCGACCCAGCAGGCCCTTGAACACAGCGGTGCACAGCACCACAGCGAACAGGGTGATAGTGGCGGTGACGGCGGACTGCTTGAAGTTGTCGTACGCGGTCGGGGCCAGGTTGAAGCCGATCAGCGCGACGATCGATCCCATCACCACCGGCGGCATCAGCACACCGATCCAGGCGGTGCCGATGCGGGCGACAAGCAGGCCCAGCAGGGCCAGCAGGATGCCGGTGACCATCACGCCGCCCAGGGCCGCGCCCATGGAATCGGCCTCGGTGGAGGCCACGATCGGCGCGATGAACGCGAAGGAGGAGCCCAGGTAGCTGGGCACCCGGTTGCGGGTGATCAGCAGGAACAGCAGGGTGCCGATGCCGCTGAACAGCAGGGTGGTCGAGGGTGGGAACCCGGTGAGCAGGGGCACCAGGAAGGTGGCACCGAACATGGCGATCACGTGCTGGGCGCCGATGCCGATGGTCACCGGCCAGGCCAGGCGCTCCTCGGGCTTGACGATGGCGGCGGGGGCGACGGTGCGGCCGTTGCCGTGCAGGGTCCAGAGCGGCATGGCTCTCCAGGGGTGTGAGCGGGGTGGGGATCGGGAGGAGTGACGGGGAGTCGGCGCAGGGACGGCAGGCGGCGCGGGCGGTTTCGGCCCGGCAGGATCGACCTTGCCGTCCGTGGCTCACCCGCCGGGGAAGGTCTTCCTGCGGGCGCGCTCGGCGTTGACGTCGGGCACCTGGTCCAGCAGGGAGGCGCGGCGGGTGTCGCGCATGCGGAAGTCGGCGAACATGCGGGTGAGGTCCGGTGCGCCGAACTCGTCGCGCACCGGGGCGGGGACGGTGAGCATCAGCACGGCGGCGATGCCGGTGGTCAGAGCCACGCCCCCGGTGAGCAGGCCGGAGCCGGCACCGGTGGCCACGGAGTTCACGATGATGTCCAGGAAGCCCACCATCACCAGCACGGCCCCGGCCATCACACCGCTGGCGCGGGCCACCTCGGCGCGGCGCTCCAGCAGGGCGCGCCGGGCGAAGATCGACACCGCCACGAAACAGGCGCACACCACGGCGTCCAGCAGGTGCAGCACAGGACCGCCCCGGGTCACGCCCGTGGGCGAGGCGATCGCGGCCAGCAGGTGCCAGATCACTGCGGCAGTGTGCATCAGCACGCTGAACTCGAACACGCGCACCGTGTACACCAGCCAGTCGGCGCGCCGGAAGGAGATCGGGATGGTGCGGATGAACGAGCGGGAGATCATCACCCCGAACGCGGCGAACAGCGGCGGCAGGTACACGAAGCCGGTGGCGAAGCTGAGCGGGGCGGCGAACTGGAGGCGCAGGGTGTTGTCGGCCAGGGCGCAGGCCACCAGGCCGGCCACCGCGGCCACCGAGAACACAATCCAGGAGCGGTCCCGCCGCCACACCGCAGCGAACACGATCGCCAGCAGCAGGGCGGAGATCAGGGCATCGGCGAACACCATCACCGAGAAGCCCCAACCGGTGGTGAACAGCCTGCCGACGATCATCACCAGTGCCAGCAGCAGTGCCGCGGCGGCGGCCACCCCGATGCCCAGCACCAGCAGGCGGGCGCGGTTGCGGGCCACGTGATGCGGGAGGTAGCCCTCGTGACGGCGCGGTTCGATGCCGACGATCGCGCCCAGCAGCAACAGCGGCACGCCCACCCCGATACCAACGGGGGGCCCGTCGGGCAGGGAGGAGAACAGCCGCGGAAGGGAGACGACGAGGTCCACGGCCACCACGACCAGCGGGACCGCCAAGGCGGGCAGCAGGCCGATCACCCGCACCGCGCGCACCACCGCCAGCGGCGGGCGGGCGGGGACCCACCGCAGCAGGTGCACGACGATCAGCGCGGCCAGGCCGATGCCGATGGAGATCTTCCCAGCCATGCCCAGCATCGGTACCGGAGCGTAGGTGAAAGTGGTGGTCAGCGCGGTGACCAGGCATACCAGCGCCAGCAGATCGCGCAGGGCGTCGAACACGCCGAGCTCGCGGAACCGCTCGGGCACCTCGATGCCGCCGGCGGCGCCGTCCTCGACGTTCGGGGTGGTGCCGGAGCGGGCGTAGGAGACGGTCCGCGAGGGCAGCACGGGTTGGTCCGTGCCTGGTCCCGCGCCGGGTGTCTCGCGCTCCTCGGTGTCCAGGTCCCAGTCGAGCGTGCGCCGGCGATCGGGGGCTGTCGGCGCATCGGGCCAGGGGCGCGCCTCGGGCCGCGGACGCGCGGACGGGCCCGGGGTCAGCGGTGAGCGGGGTGCCGCGGCGGGCGCGCCGCCGTCGTGGAGCGCGGGGCTCTGCGGGGCGCCGTCAGACGGGGCCGCCTCGGACGGGGCTCGAACCGTGGCTGCCGCTCCCGAGTCACGCTGGGCCACCTGTTCCTGCAGCGCCTGGGCGCGTTCGGCCCGCTTGCGCTCCAGCAGCGGGGCGGCGTAGCGGTCGAAGGCGGCGCGGTCAGGCAGCCGCTCGGTGGGAAGGGTGCGGGGGTCGTCGGATGCGAAGATCCAATCGGAATCCCCCGCCGTGCCGCGTTCGCGCTCCCCCGCCATGAACCCTCTTCCTCTGTCGGTCCTGCCGGCACGAGTCTAGAGAGGCTCGGGCGGGCGCCCGCGGTGGCGCGCCGGGGCGACGCAGTGATGCTCAGCGCGCGGTGGGGTACATCCGCGCGCGCTGCGAGCTGGAGTCGACGACCTCCTTGCCGAAGGGGAAGCAGGTCACGGGGATCAGCTTGATGTTCGCCCACGCCAGGGGGATGCCGATGATGGTCACGGCCTGCGCCACCGCGGTGAGCACGTGCCCGATGGCCAGCCAGAGCCCGGCCACCAGGAACCACACCACGTTGCCGACGCCGCTGAGCGCATTGCCGCGGCCGGTGACCACGACCTCGCGACCGAACGGCCACAGCACGAAACCGGCGATCCTGAACGAGGCCACCCCGAAGGGGATGGTGACGATGAAGATGCAGGCGATCACGCCGGCCAGCAGATAGCCGAGGAACAGGGGGATCCCCGCGGTGAACAGCCAGATGAGATTGAGGACCAGGGTGATGAAGAAGCGCATGCCTCCACACTAGGCAAAGGTCCCCGCGCGGCGACAGGAGGAAAGCCCCCGTTCCCGGGCGGGGACGGGCCTGCCCTCCCATGCGCGGGCTCTGCTTCCATGCTTCCATGCGGGCTCACGGGTCCGGGTCTCTGCGGCCGCACCGGCCCTCCGACGGATCTCACGTGCGCGGGCGCGACCCGCCTGCCTGCCCACGACTACCCTGAGTCCATGCCTGCTCCCGAGATCGTGCTGACCGAGCGCTTCCAGTCCGCCTTCGCCTCCGCCTTCGGGCCCGAGTACGCCGAGGCCGACCCGCTGATCCGCCCCTCCCAGTTCGCCGACTTCCAGTGCAATGCGGCGATGGGACTGGCCAAGCGCCTGGGGAAGAAGCCCCGCGACATCGCCGCGGAGATCCTGGAGGCCGTGCAGCTCGAGGACGTGGCCGAGCCCCTCGAGGTGGCCGGGCCCGGGTTCCTGAACATCCGGCTGCGCACCGAGTGGATCGCCTCGCAGGTCGCGCAGCTGGCCGACGACTCCCGCCTGGGCATCCCCGCCGGGCAGCCCCGCACTGTGGTGCTGGACTACTCCGCGCCCAACGTGGCCAAGGAGATGCACGTGGGGCACTTGCGCACCACCGTGGTGGGTGACGCTCTGGCGCGCACGCTGGAGAAGCTGGGCCACACGGTGATCCGCCAGAACCACATCGGTGACTGGGGCACCCCCTTCGGGATGCTGATCGAGCACCTGCTGGAGGTGGGCGAGGACTCGCCGGAGGCTGCCCTGCTGCTGACCGACCCCAATGCGTTCTACCAGGCTGCACGGCAGAAGTTCGATGCGACCGACGGCAAGGCCGCCAGCGACGCCGACGCGGCCGGCACCCCCGGGGCAACCGTGGCCGAGGGGACCGAGGCGCCCGCCGTCGCTGCTGATTTCGCGGCCCGGGCCCGTCGCCGGGTGGCCACCCTGCAGTCCGGGGATGCCCGCTCCCTGGAGATCTGGCAGCGCCTGGTGGAGATGTCCAAGCAGTACTTCCACCGCATCTACGACATGCTGGACGTGACCCTCACCGATGCGGACCTGGCCGGGGAGTCCACCTACAACGATCAGCTGGAGGCGGTGTGCCGCGATCTGGAGGAGGCAGGCATCGCCCGCATCTCCGACGGTGCGCTGTGCGTGTTCCCCGAAGGGTTCACCGGCCGTGACGACCAGCCGCTGCCGCTGATCATCCGCAAGTCCGACGGCGGCTACGGCTACGCCACCACCGACCTTGCGGCGATCCGCCACCGGGTGCGCACCCTGGGAGCGGACCGCATCGGCTACGTGGTGGGCACCGCTCAGGAGCTCCACTTCCAGATGATCTTCACGACCGCGCGGGAGGCCGGCTGGCTGCCCGAGGGCGTGAAGGCCACCCACGTCAAGATCGGCTCGGTGCTCGGTGAGGACGGGAAGATCCTGCGCACCCGCTCCGGTTCCTCCCTGCGACTGATGGCGCTGCTGGAGGAGGCCGTCGCCAAGGCCCAGGGCGTGATCGACGAGCTGAGGCCGGATCTGTCCCAGCAGGAGCGCGCCTCCATCGCCCATGACATCGGCATCGGCGGCGTGAAGTACGCGGACCTGTCCACCGCGCACGACTCCGACTACGTGTTCGACCTGGACCGGATGCTGGCACTGACCGGCAACACGGCCCCGTACCTGCAGTACGCGGTGGCGCGTATCCGCTCGATCGGCCGCCGGGCCGCGGAGCAGGGGGTGGACGCCGCCGGGGCCGCGCCTCGGGTCGACAACGACGCCGAGCGCGCCCTGGCCCTGCAGCTGCTGGAGTTCGGTCCCACGCTGGCCCAGGTGGGCGCTGCCTATGAGCCGCACCGCCTGTGCTCCTACCTGTTCGCGACCGCCCAGGCGTTCACCGCGTTCTACGAGGCCTCCCCGATCCTCAAGGAGGCCGATGCGCAGGTGCGTGCCGGTCGTCTGGCCCTGGCGCAGCTCACCGAGCAGGTGCTGGTCGAGGGTCTCGCGGCCCTCGGCGTGAACGCCCCGCAGCAGATGTGAGCGGGCGTGACCGGATCGTGTCCGGTTGTTATCCAAACGTGCCCAGGTGAGTCCCGGAACGGCCTTACCTTGAACACCCTCGTTCCATAATCTTGCAGGGTGCCATCGCTTCGCCTCGCCCAGCTCACCCTGTGGGCTGTCTATGCCCTGGTGGTGGCGGTGCACCTGGGGGCGCTGCTGACCGAGTCCAGCCTGACCCAGCGGGTCACGCAGCCATTGTTCGCTCCGCTGCTGATAGCGATCCTTCTGGTGAGCGCGCCCTCGCGCCACCGCACCACGGTGCTGCTCACGGCGGGACTGTTCTTCGCCTGGCTCGGTGACACCATGCCGCCGTTCCTGCCGCAGATGCTGCGACCGGCCGCCGTCGTGCTGTTCCTGGTGGCACTGATCCTGTACTGCCTCGCGCTGCTGCCGCTGTGGGCCCGCAACCGCGAGCCGCTGCGCCTGGCCCTGGCGATCCCCTACGCCGGTGTGGTGATCGGGCTGTTCGTGGCCTGCGCGGACGGCGCCGGCGAGATGACGCCGCTGGTGGCCGCCTACGCGACCGTGCTGGCCACAATGGCGTTCCTGTCCTCCGGCGGCAACGGGATGACCTGGATGGGCGGCACCCTGTTCCTGCTGTCCAGCTCACTGCTGGCGATGGACTGGTTCCTGCCGGGCGCCGCGATCATGTACAGCACCGTGTGGGTGATGCTCACCTACGCCCTGGGGCAGGCGCTGCTGGTGGCAGGGATGCTGCGCATCATCCCCTCGCGCGAGCACACGATGCAGCCCGTCGGGGCTGAGCTGGTCATCGTCGAGGGGTGACCCCCAGGACGCGGGCGATCAGTTCGCCCTGCTCCCGGTGCAGGCGCTCGAGGTCCTCACCGCGCCGCTGCATCAGCTGCAGGCCCAGGCGGCCGTTGATCTCCCGGTAGGCCACCTCCAGCCCGTTCTCCTCCAGCTGCAGCCGGGCCACCCGGACATCGGAGAGGAACAGGTCGCGCGTTCCCACGCTGAGGTGCACCGGCGGCAGGCCCTCCAGACTCGCGTTGATCGGGGAGAGGTCCGGATCGTCCAGCGGCGCACGCCCGGCGTAGGCGCGGGCGGCCTCGCGCAGCATCCGGCGCTCGTGCACGGGATCCACCTGGTCCGTCTCAGTGATGCCGGCGTTGGCCAGTTCGAGGTCCAGCCAGGGCGACATGGTCACCAGCGCGGCCGGCGCCGGGATCTGCGGATGCTCCCGGAGCCTGCGGGCGATCGCGAAGGCAAGTCCACCGCCGGCGTGCTGACCGCTGAGCACCCACGGGCCGGCGCCGAGCCGACCGTCGGCCGCCAGCGCCTGCAGCACGCTCTCGGCGTCGTCCCGCGCCACGGGGTGAGTGTGGTCCGGAGCGGTGCGGTAGTCGACCATCAACCCGGCGCAGTCGCGGGCATCGGCCTGCTTCGACAGCCACGTCCAGTCCCCGGTGAACGGCCCGGAGACGTAGGCGCCGCCGTGCAGGTGGATGATCAGCCCCTGGTCGCGGCGATGGCCGTCCAGCCACACGCAGCGGGTGCGGCCGATCATCTCCACGTCCACCGCGTGGCGCTTCTGCACCGAGCTCGGGGGCAGTGCCCGCCGGGCCTCTCGCAGCGCATGGTTGGTGACCGCTGAGGGGATCGGCACCCGGCGCACGGTGCGGGCGCCCACCACCACGGCGTCTCGGATGCGTCCCATTGCTGACTCCTAGCCGCGACCCTCTGGTCGCATCGATGCGGGGTGCCTTGCGCGGCCAGCCTAGCGAACCCCGCTCCTGCCCTCCTGGGCACGACGACGATCACCCAGGGCACGCGCCTTCGCGGCCGTGTGAGCGCAGGTAGCCTGCCTTCATGACGACGCCCTCCCCCGCCCCTGTCCTGGTGATGGTCGCGATGCCGGAGGAGGCAGCGCCGCTGGAATCCCGGCTGGACGGCGCGAGGGCGCTGCCGACCCCGTTCGTCGACGACGCGGCGATGCGCCCGGTGCGAGCGGTGGCCGGCCTCCTTGCGGGCACGCCCACGGTGGTGGTCACCACCGGCATCGGCATCGCCGCAGCGAGCGCCGCCGCCACCTGGGCGATCCTCGAGCATCGGCCCACCTGCGTGGTCGCGGCTGGTTCCTGCGGGGGCCTGGCGGCCGACGTCGAGGTGGGCACGGTGATCGTGGGCGATGCCTTCACCTGGTCGCTGGCGGACGCCACCGCCTTCGGCTACGAGCCCGGGCAGGTGCCCGGCTCGCCAGCACGCCTCGAGGCCGATGACGACTGGGCCGACGTCGCGGCGCGCGCTGCCGGTGCTGCCGGCACCGCGGTGCGCCGGGGGCTCATGCTCTCCGGTGACGCCTTCGTCACCGCTCCCCTGGCCGATCCCATGCGGGAGCGGTTCCCCGGTGCCCTCAGCGCGGACATGGAGACCACTGCCACCGCCCGCACCGCCGCCGCGCTCGGGGTGCCGTTCGTGACACTGCGCGCTGTCTCGGATCTCTGCGGCCCCGCTGCGGGCCAGCAGTTCCACATGGAGCTGGACCTGGTCGCGGAGATCTCGGCTAGAGCGGTGGAACAGCTGGTGCGGGAGCTGCCCGCATGAGCCACCCCGCATCGTTCATGTGAATCAGACAACCCCGCGGACGAACGGTCCCATGCCCCACGCGAACACCCCGTTCCCCTTCTGACCTGGCCTTTTGGTCAGGACTGGCGGTGTGCGGCACCGTTCCGGATCGCGCCACCCCCTGGCCTCGCCCGGGGTGCGACCCGTATGGTGCAGGCGAGCCTCGTGACCCGCAGATGCGCTTCGGCCTGCAACCACGGGGCTTTCCCCTGCCCCTCCACCGGAACGAGTGATCGTGTCGGCTTCGACTGCTGCCTCCCCGCCCCCCGCCCCGCCCCATGACCCTGTGGACGGGTCCGAGAACCGCAAACCCCGCCCGTACTCCCTGGCCAAGGGAGTGTTCGGGGTGACCGCCGGCGTGGTGGCCATCGCGGTCGCCTTCGCGCTGTTCCTGCCCACGGTGTTCGCCGAGGTCATCTCGACCCTGAACTCCACGGTGGTGAACTCCATCGGCTGGTACTACGTGCTGCTGGTGACCGGCTTCGTGGGCTTCGCGATCGTGGTCGCACTGAGCCGTCTGGGCACGATCAAGCTGGGCCGGGACGACGATGAGCCCGAGTACGGCCTGCTGTCCTGGTTCGCGATGCTTTTCGCCGCGGGCATGGGCATCGGCCTGGTGTTCTGGGGGGCAGCGGAGCCGCTGACCTTCTTCGCCTCCGACGGCGGGATCCCGCCGAACGCCGTTCATCTGGACGATCCGGCCCGGGCGCAGCGCGCCCTGGGGCAGACCTTCCTGCACTGGGGGCTGCACGCCTGGGCGATCTACGTGGTCGTGGGCCTGGCGATCGCCTACTCTGTGCACCGCCGTCGCCGTCCCGTGTCGATCCGTTGGGCACTCGAGCCGATCCTCGGCAAGCGCACCGACACCTGGATCGGTGACTTGATCGACATCATCGCCCTGGTGGGCACCCTGTTCGGCATCGCCACCTCCCTGGGCTTCGGCGTCAACCAGATCGCCGCCGGCCTGGACCACCTGGGCCTGCTGCCGAACTCCACCACCGTTCAGGTGATCATCGTGCTGTCGGTGACCGCGCTGGCCACCATCTCCGCCGCTTCCGGGGTGGACAAGGGCATCAAGTTCCTCTCCAACCTCAACCTGGGACTGGCGGCGCTGCTGCTGGTCGCCGTGCTGATCCTGGGCCCCACCCTGTTCCTGCTCCGCGACGTGGTGCAGAACATCGGCTACTACCTGCAGCACTTCCTCGAGCTCTCCTTCCAGACCCTGCCGTTCATGGGCGATGAGGGGGCCAGCTGGATCTCCGGCTGGACCACCTACTACTGGGGCTGGTGGATGTCCTGGTCGCCGTTCGTGGGCGTGTTCATCGCCCGCATCTCCCGCGGCCGCACCGTGCGCGAGTTCATCACCGGTGTGCTGCTGGTCCCCACCCTGGTGACTATGGTCTGGTTCACCGTGATGGGTGGCACCGCCCTGTACAAGAGCCTGTTCGAGAACATCGACTTCACCGGCGAGGACGGCACCATCGATGCCAACACCGCCCTGTTCGACACCCTCTCGACGCTCCCGCTGGGCATGCTGCTGTCCGGAATCGCCGTTGTGCTGGTGACCATCTTCTTCATCACCAGTGCGGACTCCGGCGCCTTCGTGATGGACATGATCGCCCACCGCGGCGACCCGAACCCGCCGCGCCTGACCCGCATCTTCTGGGCCTCGGCCTCCGGCATCATCGCCGCCGCGCTGATCTGGGCCGGCTCGGTCTCCGGTGCGGAGGGCGCAGGCATGACGGGCCTGCAGGCGATGGCTCTGCTGAGCGCCCTGCCGTTCTCCATTGTGATGATCGGCATGTGCGTCTCCACCTGGGTCGCCCTGTCGCGCGAGGTGAAGATCATCCAGCGCCTGGAGCTGCGGATCCGTCAGCGGGAGTTCGTGGAGCGCTACTCCGACCAGCTCACCGGCACGGTCAGCGACCGCGTGAGCGCGCAGATCGCCGAGCAGGTCACTGCTCAGGTCGACGGGCGGGTGGCCGAGCAGGTGGAGCAGCAGGTCGCCACCCAGATCGATGCCCGCGTGGACGAGCAGGTCAGCGCGCGCCTGGACGAGCACGCGGCGGATCAGGCTGCGCAGCCCGGGCAGCAGGACGGGCACCGTCGCGGCCGGAACCCCTTCCGCCGCTGATCACCCGCGCTCGGCCAGTTGGGTGATCTCCCCGTCGCCGTCGAGTGCGAGCAGGTTCTCGCGGATCCGCTCATCGGCACCGACGGGCCTGCCGCCGGCGGCGTGCGGGGTGATCAGCAGGCGGGGCGCGTCCCACAGGGGGTCCTCGGCCGGCAGGGGCTCGGGGTCGGTGACGTCCAGCGCGGCCGCCCCGAGGGTTCCCGCCTCGAGGGCCTCGGCAAGCGCCCCCTGGTCCACGGTGGTGCCGCGGCCCACGTTGATCAGCACGGCGTGGTCGGGCAGCGCGTCCAGCACCTCCCGGCCCACCAGTCCGCGGGTGGCCTCCCCGCCGGGCAGGATGTTGATCAGCACGTCCACCTCGGGCAGGGCCGCGAGCACGTCGTCGTCGGCGAGCACCTCGAAGCCGGCACGCTCGCCGGCGCTGCGGGCCGCACCGCGCACGGTGGCCCCCAGGGCGCTGAGAACGGGGGCGAGGGTCTGGCCGATCTGCCCGAAGCCCCAGATCAGCACCCGAGCGCCGACCAGGCTGGTCATCCGGCCCTCGGGGTTCAGCGGCTGCATTCCCCCGAGCTCCTGGGACCATTCGTGGCGCTCCTGGGCCTGCTTCGACTCGGGCAGGCGCCTCAGGATCGACAGCAGCAGGCCCAGTGTGTGCTCGGAGACCGTCAGGGAGTGCAGGCCGGCGCCGGTGGCGATCTGCACGTCCTCGCCGAAGCCGGCCTCGAGGATGCCGTCCACCCCGGCGGCGAGGGACTGCACCAGGCGCAGGTCGTGGAGGTTCTCCGCTGCTGAGGCGAGGTGGCGGCGGGAGGCGCCCCAGACCACGAGCACCTGGGCATCGTGGTGCTCGGCGGGGATCTCGGCGCGGGCGTCGATCGTGACGGCCTCCCAGCCCTCGGGCAGGTCGGGGTCGAGCTCGGTGGTGTCGGGCAGCAGGATCTTCATGGATCCAGGCTACGGGGCAGCGCTGCAGGACGTCCTGCCGGTCGCGTTCCGATAGCCTGCCGCCATGGTTCTCGGCCTCGGTTCAGCCGCCACAGGGATCGACCGCGCCGGCAGGGGGATCGGGCATGCCGCCCGGGGGATCGCCTCCGCGCTGCGCGGGGCGACACGCGCCACCGGTCAGCAGGTGTGGCGCACCGCCGTGCGCGCACCCCTGGACACCGGCGGCTTCCTGGGCGCCTCCGCCGCTGCCTGGATCGCCACCTCCCCCAGTCTGCTGCCGCGCACCTGGTGGATGTGGACGGCCAACATCGGGCTCTCGCAGATCTACGGGTACACCACCGGCGCTCTCACCCAGCGACTGCTGGGGCGCGCCGGCCGGGCGGTGGGCCTGCAGGTGAGCATCTCCCCGGAGGGTCGGCATCGGGCGCGCCTGCTGGGCGGGGCGGCGCTGACCGGCATCACCACCTACTCGTGGGTGCGTGGCGTGCTGCGGCAGCGGGAGATCAGCCACCTGGTGCAGCAGGAGCCCAAGAACCTCGCCACCCACCTGGTGGGCGCCGCCGGCGGGGTGGTCGCGTCGGCCGGGGCCCTGCTGGCGGCCCGCGCCGTGATCGCCACCGCGCGCGTGTACCGCGCGGTGCTGCGCCCCTACCTGCCGCCGCGGGTGCTGGAGGCGACGTCCCTGCTGCTGACCCTGGCCACCGTCGGTGTGCTGGCAGAGCGGTTCGTGCGGGGGCGGCTGCTGGAGCAGGCCATCGAGCGCGCCGAAGCCGCCAACCTTCTGATCTCCCCCGAGCTCACACCGCCTGCCTCACCGCTGCGCTCGGGCAGTGCCGCCTCGGGCGAGGACTGGACGGCCCTGGGTGCGCAGGGCCGCCGGATCGTGTCCTTCGGGGCCGACGCCCGCTTGATCTCCGCAACCACGGGCGAGCCGGCGGTGGAGCCGATCCGGGTGTACGCCGGCAAGTCCACCACCCGCACCATCGAGGAAGCGGTGGACGCGGTGCTGGCGGAGCTGGACCGCACCGGCGCCTGGGAACGGGAGGTGCTGGTGCTGTTCACCGGGACGGGCACCGGCTGGCTGCAGGAGTGGTCGCTCTCGGCGATCGAGTTCCTCACCGGTGGCAACTGCGCCACCGCGTCCCTGCAGTACTCGGTGTACACCAGCGCGCTCAGCTACATCCTGGACCGCCGCTCCCCGCAGCGGGCCGGGCACCTGCTGTTCGACGCGGTGCGCAGGCGGCTGGACCGGATGCCGGCGGCGGACAGGCCGCGACTGTTCGTGGCCGGGGAGTCACTGGGATCATTCGGCGGCCATGCCGCCTTCCGCGATCTGCCGGACATGCTGGACAGGGTGGACGGAGCGGTGTGGACCGGCACGCCCGGCTTCACCCCGATCTGGCGCCAGCTGGTGGCCCGCAGCCGACCGGGCGCCCCCGCGATCGCCCCGATCCTGGACAACGGCCGTCACGTGCGGGTGGTGACCCGGCCGCGTGACCTGTACCAGGACTACTGGGGCGGGCTCTACGAGCCGTGGCAGAGCCCGCGCGTGGTGTACGCCCAGCATCCCTCCGACCCGGTGGCGTGGTGGGAGCCCTCGCTGCTGTGGGCGGAGCCCGCGTGGCTGCGGGAGAGGGTGGGGCACGACGTCACCGACGCCATGCGCTGGTTCCCCTGGATCACGTTCTGGCAGATCGCGGCCGACATGCCCCTGTCGATCAAGGTCACCGGCGGGCACGGACACGCCTACCACGAGGAGCTCGTGCCGATCTGGGCCGCCGTGCTGGGCAGGGACGGCACCGACGATGACGAGCACGAGCTGCATCGCCGGCACCGCCGCATCGTCGATGCGATCCGCGAGCTGGGCCCGCCGGACTGACCTCAGGGGTTGGGGCCGGTGGCGACCTCGCGGGTGTCGTCAGCGCTCCACTGCGACCACGAGCCGGGGAACAGCCGCGCGCCCTCGTAGCCGGCGCGCTCCAGGGCCAGGATGTCGTGGGTGGCGGTCACCCCGGAGCCGCAGTACACGATGACCTCGCCGCCGGGCTCGACACCGGCGGCGGCGAAGCGCTCACGCAGCTGCTGCGGCGGCAGGAAGCGGCCGTGCTCGTCGGTGTTCTGGGAGAACGGCAGATTGATGGCCCCGGGCACGTGGCCGGCGCGGGGGTCCATCGGCTCCACCTCGCCTCGGTAGCGCTCTGGTGCGCGGGCGTCGATCACCAGGGCGCTCCCGGAGGCCACCTCGTCGATGGTGGCGATCGCCGTCTCCGGCCAGGGCCTGGCCGGGACGCTGCCGGGCTCGGGTCGCACGTCATCGGTGGCGAGCTCCCCGTCCCATGCGTCGAGACCGCCGTCCAGCAGGGCGGCGGGCTGGTCCAGGGAACGCAGCATCCACACCAGGCGGGAGGCCTGGGAGCCGTCGGCATCGTCGTAGGCCACCACGATCGTGGACTCGTCGACGCCGGCTGAGCGCAGGGCGCCGGCGAAGTCCTCCGGATCGGGCAGCGGGTGGCGGCCCCGCCCCACCTGGGCAGGTGCGGCCAGGGCGGTGGGCAGGTCGATGTAGACCGCTTCGGGAAGGTGCCCGGTGAGGTAGGTGTGGTGCCCCTTGGAGCCGTCCAGCGCCCAGCGCACGTCCAGCAGCCGTACCGTGGATTCCTTGCCGGTCTGGGCGGTGCCACCCTGCAGGTCCCGCAGTTCGGCCACGTCGATCACCGGGGGCAGGCCCGCGGTGCGTGCGGGCTCAGGGGCGTCGGGCGATGTGTGCGCGCTCATGGGAGCAGACTACGTCGGCCGATGGCGGCTGGCCCGGTGCGGTTCGTGGGGCCAGCAGACGTTCACGGCCCCCAGTGGTCGCAGATCTCGCTGCCGATCAGAGCCCGCGGCACTGGATGTCCACCCGGACCAGGCGGTGGTCCGAGGTGGGGAAGGGGTACTCGCCGGTGAGCTCGCTGCCGGGCTGTCCCGGGGCCGGCCAGTACACGGCCGAGCTCACCACCTGGAGGTCCTTGGAGGGCAGCACGTAGTCCACGCGGAGGTTGCCCGGACTGGGCACGTCGGAGAAGTCCGCCGTGTCGTAGCGGGGATCGCCCTGATGGTCCTCGTTGCTGCCGCTCTGCTTCTGGGCGGCGTCGACGGCGCCCTGGCTGGCGGGCTTCGTGTCGCGAACCCGGGGGTGGTTGAGCAGCTGGTCGATGGCGCCGGGCCAGGAGTCGCCGTCCTTCGGATCGGAGTTGTAGTCACCGGCGATCACGAAGGACTCGCTGGGGTGCAGCCCGCCCCGGGTGCCGGCGTCGTCCACGATCCAGCGGGAGGCCTTCCCGGGGCTGAGGTAATCCGCCCACAGGCGGATCTCGTCATGGTTGCGGCGGCCGTTGCGATCCTCGGGACCGTCGAAGCTGGGCGGGGTGGGGTGGGCGGCCAGCAGGTGGATGGTGGTGGAGCCCACCTGGACCGGCACATCCCAGTGGGACTTGGAGCTCAGGCGCAGCTGCGGGGCGATCTCGCTGCCGTAGAAGCTCTCCGGGATCAGGTTGCCGGGCATCGAGGCCCAGCGCAGATCCCGGAAGGTGCGCACCTGGTGCGTGAGGATCGGGTACCGGGAGAGCACCACCATGCCGTACTGGCCGGGGAACTCGCCGAAGCCCCAGGCGTCGTCCGGGCCGCCCACGGTGCCGTCACGGTTCAGGTCCAGCCCGCTGGGCACGCCGGTGTTCACCGGTGCGGTGTACGCGTACGGGTAGTGCACGGGGCTGCGGCCGTTCTGCCCCACTTCGAGGTAGTTGCGGCGGAACAGGTCGATCCCGCGGTGGCCAGCGTCGTGGTCGAACTCGTTGATCAGCAGGACGTCGGGGTTGTTGATCTGGATGACCTGGGCGACCGCCTTGATCTGCACGTCCTCCCCCGTGGCGAGGTCCTCCAGCAGCTCGCCCTCGGCGGCCCGGTTGAGGGAGGCGTTGTAGGTGGCGAAGCGGACGTTCATCGACCGGCCCCCGCCCCCACGAGCAGGGGCGGGCTGCGCGGCACGCTCCGAAGCTGCGGGCTGGGCCTGGGCGGCAGCGGTGGGGATTGCGAGGCCGGCAGCAGCGGCGGCGGTGAGGGCACGACGACGGCTGATCCTGGGCGACATGGCCTCCATTGTGCACGGTGGGCCCCGACACCGATAGGGCGGCCCACAATGCACAGGTCACGGCATGTTCCGGTGGCGAGGCATCTGTGCTGGTGAGAGACTCGCCCCATGAGGATCACGTTTCTGGGAACCGGACGCATGGGCACCGAGCTCGCCCTCCA
Organism: Brachybacterium sp. p3-SID957; assembly: GCF_025144775.1. NCBI lineage: Bacteria > Bacillati > Actinomycetota > Actinomycetes > Micrococcales > Dermabacteraceae > Brachybacterium > Brachybacterium sp. p3-SID957. The sequence goes on from NZ_JALXKT010000003.1 coordinate 36,637, forward strand.
TCTGCTCGCTGAGCACGAGCTGAGGGTGTGGAACCGCACCGAGCGTCGCACGCAGCGCCTGGCTGAGGCCGGGGCACGTGTGGCCTCCTCCCCTGCCGAGGCCGTCCAGGGCGCGGAGGTGGTGGTCACCTCGCTGTTCGGCCCGGACGCGGTGCGCGAGACCGTCATCGGCCCCGGTCTGATCCCCGCGGGTGTCCCGTGGGTGGACACCACCACCGTCTCCCCCGCCGACGCCGAGGAGTTCGGCGCGGCCGTCCCCACCTATGTGGGCGTGCCCGTGATCGGCACCCTGGGCCCGGCCCGGGCCGGGAAGCTCGGTGTGTACGTCGGCACCCCGGACGATGCTCTGCGGGAGAAGGTGCTGGCGCTGGTCGCACCGTGGGCTGACCCGGAGCGTCTGCGCGGCGTGGACACTGCCGCGAAGGCCGCCACCGGGAAGCTGCTGGCGAACCTGGCGCTCGCGGTGAGCGCGCAGGGCCTGCGGGAGGCGCTCGCGCTCGGCGCGGCCACGGGGACGCCGGCCGAGGACGTGCTGGACATGCTGGCCTCGACGGGCCTGGCGTTCATCGCGGGGATGAAGGGCCCGTTCGTGCGCGGTGAGCGCACCACCGAGGGCGGTGACTTCACGGCCGATGCGATCGCCAAGGATGCCCGGCTGATGATCGACACCGTCGCTGCCGCTGCAGCGGAGCAGGGCGGCACGGCCGATGTCCCCGCGGGCACCGCGATCCCGGCCTCCCCTCGGCCCGGTTCGGACCTGCCCGCGGTCAGGGCCGCTCTCGCCTCCTTGGATGCGGAGATCGACGCCGGTCACGGTGACCGCGACTTCTCCACCATGCTGCTGCCCGAGGCGCGGCCGACGGGCGACTGACCACGCGGACCCGGACTCCGAGACCCGCTGCACGGCTCAAGCGGCTGCCGGGAGCAGGCCGTCGCGTCCTGTGTTCAGGAGGTCGGGTATCTCGCAGGCGGCGACCAGTCCTGCCAGTCCAGCGCCGACGACGATCGCGTCGAACTCGCGGCTGCCCGTCTCGCCCCCGGTGCCGGCGCCCATGGTCCTCGCTGTGTCATCGCACCGCGATGCGGCGCACTCGCTCCAGGTGGTTGTCCTGGTTGGCTCCACTCATGGTGCGGCTGCTCTGGCGGTTGTTGCTTCCGCGCCTGCGGTCTCCGGTGCGCAGGTTCCCCACCGCCACCTCGGTCTCCTTCTCGAAGTGGTGGCGCTTGTCGGTGTTGCGGTAGTAGCGGTAGATCCCCCCGTACACGGCGGCGAACACGGCCGGTCCCGCGATGAAGGGGAACATCAGCCCCACCACCCCGCTGTCCCCGGAGTCGGCGAGGATCATCACGGCAGTGGGGTCCACGGCGGTGGCGGCGTCGGCGAGCAGCGGCAGCATCGCGATGTCCTTCCCTGATAGGTGGGGTGGGCGGGTGGAGCAGAACCTGGCGGGCGGGTGGAGCAGAACCTGGCGGGCGGGTGGAGCGTGGGACGGGCGGGGTTCAGCCGAGGAAGAACCATCCCCAGCCGATGGCGGCAGCGATGGCCGTGGCCATGCTGCCGAGCGCGCAGGACAGCGCGAAGATCTTCGGGTGGGACACGGGCACCGAGCCCATGGTGTTGCCGTTGCGGCCGTTGACGGCGATGTAGTGCACCAGCGAGCCCTCGCCCTTGGCGGAGTCCGCGTAGCTGTACAGCCACACCGGCACGTACACGGCCACCCAGCGGGTGCCGTGCACGGCCACGCCCTCGTGCTCCCATCGCACGCCACGGTCGTACCGGGAGATGGTGGGGCGGGCCTTGGCGCGGGCGATGGACAGGAACTTCTCCTCGACGCTGTCGTCGACGTCGCGGATGTTCAGGTCGCGCCGCTCCGAGGTGAAGCCCCGCAGGTAGTTGGAGTTGTAGGCGACGGCGGCGGCGGTGTCGTACGGCTGGACGGCGTTGAGGATGTTGTTGGTGGAGCGGGTGTTGTCCCGCGCGTCGTACCGGCGGGAGGATTCCACGGTGAGGTCGTCCACCAGCAGGTCGAAGGCGCGGCGCACGTCGTACACGTCGGCGTCGTAGTAGGTCTCCGAGACGTAGTTGTCCCCCACCTTGCGGCGCACGGTGTACTGGCGGGTGGTCACCTCGCCCGTTCCCTGCATCACGGCGTGCAAGTTACCGTCGACCACCATGTACGGGATGTACACGCCCATCACGTTGTCGGGCACGAACTCGCTCTTGAAGCGGGCGTGGGCGAAGGCGCGGCGGGACCCGACGAACTCGTTGATCCGGTCGATGGCCTGCTCTCGGGTGAGCTGGAAGGGCAGGACCGCGTCGGGCACGGCACCGTTGGGGATCTGCGTGTTGATGGAGAGGGTCTGGCGGCACCAGTGGCAGCGCTTCTGCAGCTGCTCGTCGACCCTGATGACGACCTCGGCACCGCAGCCCTGGCACTTCAGGGTGACGGTGGTGAGGTCCTCGCGGATGTCGCCGGTGCCGGAGGCCATGGTGTGGCCGCGCAGCTCCTCGATGGCGCTGTCCAGGCCGAAGGCCTGCTCGGCCACGTTTTCGTTCCACTGGTTGCGGCAGTACCCACACACCAGGGCCTTCGCGGTGATCGAGTAGTGGATGTCGGTGCTGCCACAGCGGGGGCACTTGTCCAGGCCGTCGGTCTTGCCGGAGCTGGTGTCGACGATGCGGTTGCCGGCGTTCCTCAGTGCCTTCTGCGCTGCCTCGCCGAGGGACTGCTCGGGCAGCATGGTCGCTGCCCGGCCCTCGGGAGCGCCGCCCTGGCCCGGGGCCCCGTGCGGGGCGCCTCCGGCCTGGGGGCCCACGGGACGCTGCTGGCCGTGCGCCGGACCGGCCGGGCGCTGCTGACCGTGCGGGGTCCCGCTGCGCTCGGCGTGGGCGCTGCCGCTGCGGTACTGGTCACCGGCCCATTGGGGCACCTCCCGCTGGCCCGTGCTCTGGGTGCCCGAGGGGATCGGATCCCCCCGACGGGCCTCCTGGGATCCCGGTGCCGCCTGGGGTCGACGGCCGGGCGGGGGCGGCAGCATCCCGCCGCCGGGCGCGGCTGGATAGCTGGGCTGTCCGAAGACGTTCGGCTGCCCGGGCGCACCGGCCTGCGAGGGCGGCCCGGCAGGGGCACCGCTCCCGTCGTGCCCCCCGGGAGCAGGGTTCTGCTGGGTCCCCGGCTGGGCGGGCCACTGGGGGCTCGCCCAGCCCGGTTGCTGGGGAGGGACCGACATGTCAGAGCCCGAGGGCGTTCTTCTTCGCCGCCTCGTAGTCCTCCTCGGTGATCAGGCCCTCCTCCAGCATCTTCTTGTACTGGGCGAGCTTGGCCACCGGGTCGTCCTGCTGGGGCGCCTGCTGGCCGCCCTGCTGGGGCTGGCCCTGCTGGGGCTGCTGACCGGGCTGGTTCTGCCACGGCTGGACCGGCTGCACCAGACCACCGGCTGCACCGGCACCTGCCCCGAACATCGCCAGGCCCGCACCGCCGCCGGTCTCCCCGGCGGACTGCACACCGCGTGCCACGGCCTGGTGGATGAAGGACTGCGAGCGGTTGCCGGAGAGGGCATCGGCCTTCTGGACGTCCGCCAGCAGCTCACGGGTGCGCTGGTCGTACTCGATCGAGGCGATCGCGACCTTGACGATGGTGAGGCCGCGGTCGGTGGACCAGCGGTACCCCTCCTCCACCGCGGCGGCCAGGGACTGGGCGAAGCCCACCGAGTCGCCCTGGATGCGGGTGATGCGGTTGCCCTTGTCCGGGTCGTTGGTGTAGCGGGAGAATGCGGCCGCGAGCGAGCCGACCACCTCCTGGAACAGCTGGTTGCCGGCGGAGTTGTCCGGGTCGGAGAAGTCGAACACCGGTGCACCCTCGGAGATGAAGGTGGCGGGCACGAAGTTGTGCACGAACAGCAGCGGGTCGATGATCCGCAGCGTGTAGGAGCCGCGTGCCACGGCCCCCACCTGGGTGTTGAGGTAGGCGTCGTCCCAGTAGATCTCCGACTGGGTGCCGAAGCGGTTGTCCGGGATCTCCTTGAGGTTCACGAAGAACGCGAGCTGCTGCGAGGTGGGGCGGCCGCCGAACTTGAAGCGCTCCCAGGACATGCCCACGGTGGAGGCCAGCGGGTCGTCACCCGCGAACACGGAGCGGGAATCGGGCGAGTCGCTGTTGAACTCGTAGCCGCCGGCCTCGGTGATCAGGCCGGTGGCGCGACCGTCCAGCACGGTGATCAGGCCGTACCCCTGGGGCACCAGGATCCGTGAGCCGTTGGAGATGACGTTCTGCGAGCCGCGGGTGTTGGAGCCGCGACCGGCGTTGGTGCCGCGCGGCACCGCCGGGAACAGCGCTGCCGTCTGCGGCAGGCCCTCCGGGATGGTGAGGAAGTCCTTCCACTGATCGGCGAACATGCCACCGATGGCGCCCTTGAATGCCTGGATGAATCCCATGTGAGCTCCTTCGTCGCCCCCGAGTATCTGTGACGTGAGCCATCGTAGCCCCCGGCCCTGACACCGTCGCGTGGATCACTGCGGATGCTCGCGCCTTCGACAATCGGTTCCCAGGGCGCCGTTCCGACGCTCACCTCCGCGCCGCCGAGACCAGGCAGGCTGATGCCGAGAAGGCGAGGCGGTCACCGCAGGCGTCGTGGCTCCAACTCCGGTGCGCCTGCTGCTCGATATATCGACGGGCCGCGGGCGTTCGCGCACGATAGATCCGACCTGGGCCGAGTGCAGGCTCTATGCGCACCTCAGGCGGTGCACCGCGGTTCTGGAGCAACCAGGATGTCGTCAGCTGACCTTGCGGAGGCTCAGGTGGGGGGCGGTAGCGTCCACCTTGGTAGATCAGAGCCGATCTACTTCACTCAAGGGGGAAGGTGTTTGCTCATGTCAAAGACGACCGCACATCTCAGACGCGCACTGGTGACGGCGTTCGCAGCAGGGTGATTGCCACGGGAGCAGGCGCAGCCCAGGCGTATGCACAGAATTATGATGGAGGTGGTTCTGTCATGAACGTCAACAGCGCCAGAACCACTGTTTCCGTTCGCGACGGAAAGGCGGACGGGGTCCGTGCCTACGGGAACTATTGGCGAAACAACTCCTCCTCCCGGTACCAGCTGATCACCAGGGCCCACGGTGAGACTGCGAGCGCTACCCTCAGCGGCAGCACGAGGGTCTCCTCGTTCCAGACCTGTGTTGATCGCCCGGTCAGGCCCGATGGCTGCGGCACCCGCCAGTACATCTGATAATTCCTCGCCGCTCACCAGCGGCACCGGTCACGCCCGGTGATCGGCGCCGCTGGTTGCTGAATGCATGACCACCCTGCTCGAGAGGCCACTGATGTGATGCACTGCAGCGATGTTGCAATCCGTCATGGACGGCGCACTGTCGTCTCCGGAATCGACCTGAGCCTCGAGGACGGCATGTCCGCTGCGATCACCGGCAGGTCGGGATCGGGGAAGTCCTCACTCCTCAGCGCGATCCTGGGCATGGTCCCGATCGCATCAGGGACCATCGAGGTCGATGGGAAAGGCGTCCACTCCCTGCGCGGCGCTCATCGGCGTGAGTACCTCCGTCACACCGTGTCGGTCGTATTCCAGCACGGGGAACTGCTCGAGGAGCTTGAGCCCGTTGAGAACGTGGCCATCGCCGCGATCTTGGCGGGCTCACCTCGGCGAGCGGCGTTCCAGGAAGCGGAGGAACTCCTGGAGGACTTGGGGGTACCAGCCCGGGGGGTGAGCACGCAGGTGCTCTCCGGTGGGGAGCACCAGCGAGTGGCGGTAGCCCGAGCACTGATCACGCGCCCTTCCCTCGTCCTCGCCGACGAGCCCACAGGGTCACTCGATGCCGAGTTCCGCGAGATGGTCGGAGATCTCGTGCTGTCCATTCCCAAGCGATGGGGCAGCAGCGTCCTGATCGTGACTCACGACGATGCGCTGGCACGACGGGCGGACGCCGCCTTCTCCCTCGTCCCCGACCACAACGGGGTGGCCCACCTCGAACCTGCGCCGTGACGCGCCAAGCGGGTTCGGCGCGCTACTCGTGGGTCCGTCTCGGGAAGGACGTGGATCGCGGCACTCCGGAACGACGCACGGGAACCCTTGTGATCACAGTCGCCACAGCGCTTCTGACATTGGCCATCGCCGCGATGGGCATCCTGATCGGAAGCTACCAGGAGCGTTTGGAACGGGATTACGCGCGGGTTCCCACTGCCTACACCGGGGTCGGCGGGATGACCGTCGAGGGGCCGAGGTGGCGCATCATTGCCGATACGGCAGACGGTCGCTGGGTGCATGCCTTCGTTGTCGTCCCGGAAGCCGACACTCCTCTCCCCCCTGGTTTGGAGGCCTGGCCTGACCCCGGGCAGGTCGTCCTCGCGCCCGCTCTCCGTGGGACCCAGGCGGGACGGGAGGTCCTCGAGCGCTACGGCACGGAAAGCAGGCAGACGATCCAGTTGGAGGGCCTCGTCTCTCCACAGGAACGGATCGCCTATGTCCGTCCGGCCGATGACATCCTCGACCGGGTCGAAGGCATTCCCTTGACCGGCTACGGCGTCCCTTATCCGGCCCGCGCGAACCAAGAAGGGTTCTTCGGTGGTGCCGCATACCAGAGAAGCCTTGCCCAGGCGCTGTCAGGAGCAGGCATCGCCGCCGTCCTCCCAGCGATGACACTCATGCTGGTCGCTTCCCGCACCGGGTCCGCACGCCGCGATCGCCGGCTTCAGGTTCTCCGTGCCCAGGGCGCCGGTCCCCGTGAGCATCTAGCGTTCCTCTGGGGCGCCACGGGCCACGGTCTCGTCATCGGTGGACTCGGTGCGCTGGCGATCCTTGCCCTGATGATGCTGATCGACGTGCCCGTGCCCGCGTCCGAAGCAGTCATCCTGGCCCGCGACCTTCGGGCCCAGGCACCTCTGGCTCTCGGTGCCGCTGGGGCAGGGTGGCTCATCGCGGTGTGCCTCCTTATCGTGATGAACCGTCCCCGGCGCCTACGAGGGACCAGACCGCTTCCAGGGCGGGTCCGAGAACGCTGGTGGAGTCTTGCTCCTCTCCCCTTGGCCTGCCTCACGATGACGCAGGCACTCATCGCCACGCTCAGCTGGGAGGACTCAACTCCGAGACTGCTGATCGGCTATGCCGGCCTGGGCCTGGTCGCACTCACTCTTCCCTCGTTCATCGGCAGCGCCACCGCTCTTGCCGCCCGTGCTCTGACGCGGCTCGGGCGGGGTGCCGGCAGCCCCGCGATGATCGTCGCCGGCCGCCAATTGCTCAACGACCCGCGGTCCGTTCGCCGTCTCGGTGCCGGAATGGCCATCATGGTCGTCCTCATCGCCCACGCCATGGTCCTGTCCACTCTGACGAACTCCTTCACTCGCAATGCCCAAGCCACCCAGGCTGCCTTCGGTTCGTCCCTCCTCGAGGTGACCGGGCGAGTCGACACCCCCGACCAACGCGAACTGCTCGCCGAAACCCTCGGGGAGCGCGCGGGAGTGGTTGCCGTGTCGATGCCCGGGGACGTCCACGACCCCACCTCCACCACCGCCATCACCGGTTCGTGCGCAACCCTGACCTCACTTCGACTGCCTTGCACCAACGGCAGCCTGTCTCGCACGGAGATCGACCCAGATCCGCGTTTGGACTACCTGGCACCCGCGGCCTGGTCAACCACCATCACGGTGACGGTCGCCGATCCCCTGGTTGTCCCGCCGAGCGCTGAGTCCGTCTCCACCAGCATCATCAGCTACGACGGGGGTGATCTGCCCATCGAAGCTCTACGGTCAGACCTTGCTCACGCCATGCTTCCCCCACCTGCAATCTTCCCCGTCGGCGACTCGTGGATCACCGGCCTTCAGGAGAACCGGGACCAGGCCAGATGGAATGCTGCCGGTGCCGGCGTATTGACCGTGCTCTTCGGCCTCGCCATCACCGCGGCGGTTCAGGGAGACGTCACCACCCATGCCCGCCGGACGGGAGTCATGTCGATGTGGGGAGCTGGCCGTCAGTTCGTCCTGGGGGTTTCGATCATCCGCGTGTTCGTTCCCCTCCTCGTCGCCGTTGCTGCGGGAGGGGCTGTCGCGTACGTGACGACCTTCCCGTATCTCCTTCCACCCCTTGACGGCCAATTGCCCCGCAACTACGCCCTCACCACGACTGTCCTACCCCTGGTTGCAGCCGCCATGATCACGGCCATCAGCGCGCTCATTCAGGGTTCTTCCCTTCGCCGCTGGCGACCCGGACAGTCATAGCATCGATACCGTGCCTTCAGTGGTAATCGGCACTGGATCCCTGGCTTCGGCGTCAGATCGATTGCCTACGTGGGTCCTTCCCGCACGGGGCTAGGTCCCCCGGCCAAGGACCCCGCTTGCAGCGGAAGCTCCCTCGGGGTTTCGGGTGGCACAGGCCCATCAACCGGTGATGTCGAACCTGGCCAGCTGCTTGGTGTTGCCGGCGCTCTGCAGCTGCAGCAGCTGGGCGTAGATGCCACCGGACTGCGCCAGCTCGGCCGGGGAGCCGATCTCGTCGATGCGCCCGTCGTCCAGGGTGATGATGCGGTCCACGCCCGCGATGGTGGACAGGCGGTGGGCGATGATCAAGGAGCTGCGGCCCCGCATCAGTTCGTCCAGCCCCGCCTGCACCTGCCGTTCGGCCTTGGTGTCCAGGGCGCTGGTGGCCTCGTCCAGCACCAGGATCGGGGCGTCCTTGAGGATCGCCCGGGCCACCGCGATGCGCTGGCGCTGACCGCCCGAGAGGCGCAGTCCGCGCTCGCCGATGATCTGGTCGTAGCCGTCTGCGAAGCGCTCGATGAAGGTGTCGGCGTTGGCGCGGCGGGCGGCGTCGCGGATCTCCTCGTCGGTGGCGCCGGGGCGGCCGTAGGCGATGTTCTCGCGGATGGTGCCGGAGAACAGGGAGGCGTCCTGGAACACCACGCCGATGCGGGAGCGGAGCACGTCCAGGGGCAGCTCGGCCACGTCGTGACCGGCCACCTCGACCCTGCCCTCGCGCGGCTCGTACAGGCCCAGCAGCAGGTTGACGATGGTGGACTTGCCGCCGCCGGACTCCCCTACCAGGGCCACCTTCTCGCCGCGGGAGACTGCGAAGTCGATGGCGTGCAGCACGTCCTGGCCGTCCTCGTACGCGAAGTGCACGTCGCGGAAGGAGATCGCGGGCGCCCCCGCCACGGGCTCGATCGCATGCTCGGCAGGATCCTCACCCGTGGCCAGCAGGCGCGGGTCGACCTCGGTCTCCATCACCCGGAAGTAGTCCTTGGAGCCGGCGATCGCGTGCTGGGCGGTGTCGATCACGAAGCTCATGTTCTGCACCGGCTGGCGGGCCATGGTCATCAGCTGGATCAGCAGCACCATGGTGCCGATGGAGAACTCCCCGGCGGCGGTCTGCCAGAAGATGATCGCGTAGATCCCGAAGAACACGATGTTCAGCACCGCACGGCGGGCCATGTCCATGCCGTGCCAGTGACGGGATTGCTCACGGGTGATGCGGTCGGTGGACCAGAAGCGACGGGTGAAGTCGTCCAGCTCGGCCCTCTCCGCCACGAAGGACTTCACCACGCGGATCTGGCCGATCACCTCGGCGAAGCGACCCGAGGCGATGTCGATCTGCTCGTTCTTCTCGCCCTCCAGGCGCTGCCACTTCACCGACGTCAGCGCGGTCAGCCACACGTACACCGGGAACACGATCAGCAGCAGGGCGGCCAGCGGCCACGCGTACCAGGCGCTGATGGCGAGCACCGCGGCGGTGGTGATCAGCATGGTGGCGAAGGAGTTGGAGAACATCTTCGCGAAGCCCGTGATCTCGGTGATCGAGCGGTTCAGGCGGGCCACCACGGTGCCGGTGATCTCGTTGTCGAACCACCGCTGGGGCAGGTGCAGCAGCTTGTCGTAGTAGCGCACCGAGAGCATGGTGCGCATCCGGTTGCTCATCACGTCGCCGTACCAGCCGCCGATGTTGGAGATGACGGTGGAGGCCAGCTCCGCCAGCAGCAGCGCACCGGCCATCAGCAGGGCGGTGCGCAGCGCCTGCTCGGTGGTGGTCTGCCCACCGATCCCCGCGGCGATCGCATCGGTGGCGTTGCCGATCAGGAACGGCACCGCGAGCCCCGCCACCGCCGTCAGCACGGAGCACAGAATGATGGCGAGGTACAGCGGGGTCAGTTCACGGGTGAAGCGGGCGATGCGCAGGAGGGCGGACACCCCACCAGGGTATGCCCGGGCATCGTCCCTGGCTCGGGCCGCGGGGCCCCGTGTGACCCGTGCGGCACTGCCCGCCGGCCGATGCCCCGCACCCCCGGGGGCCGGGCTGCCGACGGGATGCACGGGGCGGGGCGCGCCGGCTCCGCAGGCTCGAGCAGCGGCCCGGCGGGCCGCCCGCGCGTCAGCCCTCGCTCGCCACGCTGCCGAAGCCGCGCAGGCGCAGGCTGTTGGAGACCACGAACACGCTGGAGAACGCCATCGCGGCACCGGCCAGCATGGGGTTCAGCAGGCCCAGGGCGGCCACCGGGATGGCGGCCGTGTTGTAGGCGAAGGCCCAGAACAGGTTGCCCTTGATGGTGCGCAGGGTGCGGCGCGAGAGGCGGATTGCATCCACGGCGGCCATCAGGTCACCGCGCACCAGGGTGATGTCCGCGGCCTCGATGGCCACATCGGTGCCGGTGCCCATGGCCAGTCCCAGGTCGGCCTGTGCGAGGGCCGGGGCGTCGTTGACGCCGTCGCCCACCATCGCGACGACCTTGCCGTCTGCCTGCAGGCCCTCGATCACGCCCACCTTGTCCTCGGGCATCACCTCGGCGATCACCTCGTCGATGCCCACCTCGGCGGCGACGCGGCGGGCCACGGTCTCGTGGTCACCCGTGAGCAGCACGGGGGTGAGGCCCAGCTCGCGAAGCTGGGCGATGGCCTGGGCGCTGGTGGGCTTGACCTCGTCGGCCACGGTGAGCAGGCCGCGCACCTGGCCGTCCCAGGCCACCAGCACGGCGGTGCGACCATCGCCGCGGGCCTTCTCGAGGGCGGTGGCGAGATCGGCCGGGAGCTCGTCGGCCCCCGGGATGTTGCGGCCCACCTGCACGGTCACGCCGTCCACGGTGCCGCGCACGCCGGAGCCCGCGAGGTTCTGGAAGTCGGTGACCTCCGGAAGACGGCCCAGTTCCTCGGCGGCACCGGCGGCGATGGCGCGGGCGATGGGGTGCTCGCTGGCGGCCTCCACTGCGCCGGCGTGACGCAGCAGGGCGGTGCGGTCGGTGCCGGCGGCGGGGACGACGTCCTGCAGGGTCATGGTGCCGGTGGTGACGGTGCCGGTCTTGTCCAGCACGATGGTGTCCACGCGGCGGGTGCTCTCCAGCACCTCGGGGCCCTTGATCAGCACGCCCATCTGGGCGCCGCGGCCGGTACCGACCAGCAGGGCGGTGGGGGTCGCCAGGCCCAGGGCGCAGGGGCAGGCGATGATCAGCACGGCCACGGCGGCGGTGCCGGCCATCACGGCGCTGCCGCCGAAGACCAGCCAGCCTATGAAGGTCGCGATGGCGATCACGAACACGATCGGCACGAAGATGCCGGAGACGCGGTCGGCCAGGCGCTGGATCTCGGCCTTGCCGGACTGGGCGTCCTCGACCAGCTTGGCCATGCGCGCCAGCTGGGTGTCCGAGCCCACGCGGGTGGCGCGCACCACCAGGCGCCCGCCCTCGTTGACGGTGGCGCCGGTGACCTCGTGGCCCTCCCCCACCTCGACGGGCACGGACTCGCCGGTGAGCATGGACATGTCCACGGCGCTGGAACCGGTCACCACTATGCCGTCGGTGGCGATCTTCTCGCCCGGGCGCACCACGAACTCATCCCCCACGGCGAGCTGCTCCACGGGGATCAGCTGCTCGGCGCCGTCGCGCAGCACCGCAACCTCCTTGGCGCCCATCTCCATCAGGGCGCGCAGGGCAGCGCCGGCCTGGCGCTTGGAGCGCTTCTCGAAGTAGCGGCCCAGCAGCACGAAGGTGATCACCCCGGCGGCGACCTCGAGGTAGATGTTGCTCATCCCGTCGGTGCGCTCGAGGGCGAAGCTGAAGTGGTGGGTGGTGCCGCGATCACCGGCGGTGCCCACGAACAGCGCCAGGATCGACCACAGGAACGCGGCGGTGGTGCCCACCGAGACCAGGGTGTCCATGGTGGCCGCGCCGTGGCGGGCATTGATCCAGGCGGCGCGGTGGAACGGCCAGCCGGCCCACACCACCACGGGAGCGGCGAGCGTGAGGGAGGCGAAGCCCCAGTAGTCGAACTGGAGCGCCGGGATCATCGCCAGCGCGATCACGGGGACCGAGAGGATCGCGGCACCGATCACGCGGTGGCGCAGGCTGCGCAGCTCCGGGTCCTCGGCATCGTGCCCGGTCGCGCCGCTGGTCGCGTCGCTGCGGCCGGCGGTGGCGTTGGCGGGATCGGCCGACGGGTCCGCACCATGACCGGCGGTCGTGCGGGGAGGCGGCGCGGGCAGGGTCGCGGTGTACCCGGTCTTCTCGACCACGGCGATGAGGTCCTCGGCGCTGATGCCCTCGGGCACGCGCACGTTGGCCTTCTCGGTGGCGTAGTTGACGGAGGCCTCGACGCCCTCGAGCTTGTTGAGCTTCTTCTCGATGCGGGCCGCGCAGCTGGCACAGGTCATCCCTCCGACCTCGAGGTCGATCACCTCGAGTGCGGAGAGGGGTTCGGTCGTGTCCGATGTGGTCGCCACGTGTGCCTCCTGGAAGTGCGGCGGTCCTGCGTCGCCTACACCACGAGGATATACCCCCTAGGGGTATCTGTCAGGTGGGGGTGACGGGGTCGGCTCACTCAGTCCGAGCGCGGCCCGACGATGCCCAGCAGCACACCCGCAGATGTCCGCTCCCCCGCCCGTCTGCGGCGCGCGTACCCGGTGGCCAGCGCATACGGCACCAGCATCACGAAGCCCACGGCGCTCAGCAGCAGGATCGCCAGCACCAGCTGGTGGCTGTCCTCCCCCGCTGAGCGTGCCACCAGCAAGGCAGCGGCGATGTTGCGCTGGCTGGAGAGGATCGCGGGGCCGTCCGGCACGGTGAGGGTGGGTCCGGCCAGTTCTCCGGAGACCCGACCGGCCACGAAGGCGAGGATCACCAGCCCTGCTGCAACCAGCAGCGCCGGGGAGAACAGCACCTCCAGCAGCAGGGAGGTGTTGCGGCCGAAGCCGGAGACGAACATCAGCACCGCCGAGACTGCCGCGACAGCCCCCGCCGTCCGGGCGAGGCCGTCGGCCCGGGTGGGGAGCACGGCGCTGATGGCGATGCCGGTGAGCATCGGCAGCAGCATGGTCCCCAGCAGCCGTCGGGCGATCGCCCACGCATCCACCTGCACGTCCTGCAGCAGGAACGGCACCACCAGCGGCATGAACACGATCGAGCCCAGCAGCAGCACCGCCATGGGACCTGCCGATTCGGAATAGGGGATGCGGGCCATCGCTCCCAGCTGCAGCACGAAGGGCGCCCCGGCCGCGCACAGGACGATCACGAACCCCTCGGCGATGTGCGCGGCCATAAGGCCGTTGAGCAGCCAGATCAGCAGGGTACCGACGGCGGGGATCACCACGAAGTTGGCTCCCAGCAGTGCCAGCACGGTGCGGCGGTCGCGCAGCTGGGCGCGGAGACCGCAGAGGGGTGCGCAGGCCCATCGAGAGCATCGACGCGATCGCGAAAGCCGGGACGCTGATCTGGATCATCAGTCCCAGGAGCGATTCGAGCGTGTGCACCGAGGAATCCTACGAGGCCGGCGGTGCGGCGGTCTCACAGCCAGCCGTTGTCGGTGGCGACCCTCACGGCGTCCACGCGGGTGGAGACCTGCAGCTTCCCGATGGCGGAGGAGACGTGGTTGCGCACCGTCCCTTCGCTGAGGAACAGGGACCGGGCGATCACGGCGGTGGAGTCCCCCTGGGCGGCGGCGCGCAGGATTTCCGTCTCCTTCGCGGTCAGCGGGCTGGGGCCGACGGCCAGCGATTGGGCGGCCAGGTCCGGGTCGACCACGCGCAGGCCCTGGTGGACCCTGCGGATCGCATCGACCAGGCGCTCCACGGGGGTGTCCTTGACCATGAAGCCCCGGGCGCCGGCCTCCATGGTGCGGCGCAGGTACCCGGCCCTGCCGAACGTGGTCAGCACGATGATGCGCGGCGGCTGATCCATCGTCCGGTGCAGGTGCCGCGCCACCTCGATGCCGTCCTCGGGCACCGCGCCGTCAGGCACCCCGCCGTCGGGATGAGGGACCTGCGGCAGGGACCCGGCGGGCATCTGCACGTCCAGCAGCAGCACGTCGGGGGTGTGCTCGTGGACCGCGCGGATGGTGTCGGCGCAGTCGGCGGTCTCGGCCACCACCTCGATGTCGGACTCCAGGCGCAGCAGAGCCACCAGTCCGGAGCGCAGGATGTGCTGGTCATCGGCGATGACGAGTCGGATCACAGGGTTTCCTTCGGCGAGCCGGGACGCGGGGAAGCGGGGACGGGGCCCATCGTCGCCGTGACGGTGGTGCCCGCCGGGGAGGACTCCACGGCGAGCGCTCCCCCGGCGTCGGCGACGCGCTGCTCGAGCCCGCGCAGCCCGGTGCGGGCGGTGCCCTCGGGAATCCCCACGCCGTCGTCGCTGATGCTGACCTCGTCCTCCGAGATGGCGATGCGGGCACTCTCGGCGCGGGCGTGGCGCACGATGTTGGTGACCGCCTCCCGGACCACGTAGCCGAACAGCTCCGCGCGATCGTCATCGAGGGTGGGCAGTGCGCTGGGCACCTGGGCGCCGATGCCGACGGCGGCCAGCACGCTGCGGGCGGAGGCGATCTCGGTGGCGGCGCGCACGGTCTGCATGCCGCTGGCCGTGGCGCGCACATCGGCCAGGGACTGGCGCAGGGTGGACTCGATGTGGGCGAGCTGCTCGCGTGCCGCTGCGGGATCGGCGTCCAGCAGGCGCTGGGCGAGCTGGGCGGAGACGGTCGCGGAGGTCAGGGAGTGGCCCAGGATGTCGTGGAGGTCGCGACCGATGCGCTCGCGCTCCGCGGCCACCGCGAGGGCGGCGTTGCGGCGCTCAGCGGCATCGAGCTTCTCCTGCAGCACCTCCTGCTGGATGCCGTGGCCGATGCCCCAGGACATCGCCAGGCCCATCACCGCCAGCACCACCGCGACGTACACGCCGAGCCACGCGGCGATGCCGGCGACCGCCACGCACATCACCACCATCGTGGGCACCGCCCAGCGCCAGGGCAGCAGGATCACGTGGGTCATGGCCTGGAACATCACCATGAACAGCACGTTCTCGCCGATCACGGGGATCAGTGCCAGCACCAGAGCGGTCATCAGGGCGAACCACACCAGCCTCACCGGCTGCGGGTACAGGGCGATGCCGGAGGCGTACACGAACAGCACGCCGTAGACCAGCAGCATCCCGGTGGCGACGGCGGCCCCGATGCCGGGCGCTTGGATCCACGCGAAGACGATCGGCAGGAGCAGGAACACCGTCGGGGGCAGGGAGAAAGGCACCGCTCCGGATTCGACGGCGGCCCGATGGATCTCCGCCGGGTGCAGGGACCGGGCGGGGGCGTCCTCAGCGATGGCGGGGTCGGCGGCCTGCGCCATTCCCGCCCAGCGCGGCCCGGAGGTCTCGTCCGTGGTGTCCATCGCGGTCATTGTCTCAGTGCTCCTCGGGGCGCGGTCGCGTCGTCGCGGCGGGGCCGGGCCGTCTGACGGGCGGGGCCGCGCCATGTCACGGGCGGGGTCGCGCCGTGTCACGGGGGCCGGGTCGTGTCACGTGCGGGTCCGGGTCAGCGGCGGGTGAGGCCGATGGCCTTGGACAGGCTTGCCGCGCACAGCACACCGAGCACCAGGGTCCAGGTGCCGATCACCAGCAGTCCGGTCACGGGCAGGTCCCCGCCGATGAGGGTCCACTCGCCCAGCTGGGCGATCCAGTAGCTGGGCAGCAGGCGCCCGGTGCTCTGCATCCACTCGGGGAACATCTCCAGCGGCATCCACAGCCCGCCGAAGATCGCCAGGGCCATCAGGACCACCACGCCCCCGGCGGAGGCCGCGCCTCCCTTCAGCAGCATTCCCAGCGCGATGCCGATGAGGATGGTGGGCAGCAGGCCCAGCCACAGCACGCCCATGGTGGCCATGAACGAGCCGGCGCCGGCCTGCACCCCGGTGGCCAGCCCGACGAGCCCGACGATCATCAGGGCGGGCACGATCACCACGCTGGCGGCGAGCACGGAGCCCAACAGGAAGGAGCGCGGGGACAGACCGGAGACGATCAGCTGGCGCAGGAAGCCGTTGCGCTGGTCCTCCTGGATCTGGGTGCCAGCGGTGATGGCGGTGCCGAGCCCGCCGTAGGCGGCCATGTTGACCATCACGATGCCGCGGGCGGCGCCGTCGGCCTGGTCGCCGAACATGGTGCCGAACAGGAGGTACATGCCCACTGGCATCGCGATCGAGAAGGCCATGAAGAACACGTTGGTCAGGGTCATGCGGGCGGTGTGCCCGGTGTAGCGCAGAGCGCGGGCGGTGGCGGAGGGCTGGTGGCGTGCCTCGGGAGCGGGGCGCGCGGAGCCGGTGGCAGGGGTATCGCGCCCCGGGCCGGAGGCGGGGGTGGCGGTGAGGTCGGCGGTGGTCATCGTGGATCTCCTCGGGAAATGGGGCGAGCAGGGGAAATGGGGGGCGTGGGAAGGGCGCCGCCGCTCTCAGGCGGCGGTCTCGTCGCTGTGACCAGTGATGTGCATGAAGGCCTCCTCGAGCCCGGGAGCGGTGACCAGCACGTCGTGCACCTGGTCGGCGAGGGGTGAGGTGTACAGGGCGCGCAGAGCCGCGTCGGCGTCGGCGCACACGGCCCGCACCCGGGTGGGGTCGGCCTCGTCGGGGGCCGCGGCCTCGACACCGGGCAGCGAGGCGACGGCTGCGGCGTCGGCCCCGCGCAGGGTGATGATGCGCCCGGCGACCAGGGCGGAGATGGTCTCCGCGCTCCCGTCGGCGACGACGCGGCCGCGGTCCATGACCACCACGCGGGCGGCTTCGCGCTCGGCCTCCTCGAGGTGGTGGGTGGCGAACACGATGGTGCGGCCGGTGGCGGCGACCTCGCGCATGCGGTGCCAGAAGGCGCGGCGGGCCGTGACGTCCATGCCCACCGTGGGCTCGTCCAGCAGCAGCACGTCCGGGTCGCCCAGCAGTGCGATCGCGAAGCGCACCCGCTGGGCCTGCCCTCCGGAGAGCCGGCCAATGCGCCTGCCCATGAGATCGCCGATGTCGGCCTGCTCGACGGCCTGCGCCAGCGGCATGGGGCGGGCCTGCAGGGAGTGCAGCATCGTGAGCATGGAGCGCACGGTCTGGTCCGGCAGCAGGGCGCCGCTCTGCAGCATTGCTCGGATCACGCCGGAGCGGGTGGCGGTGACGGGGTCGGTGCCGTGGATCGCCACGCTCCCGGCATCCGGGGTGGACAGGCCCACCATCATCTCCATGCAGGTGGACTTCCCCGCGCCGTTGGGGCCCAGCAGCGCGAGGATCTCCCCCGGCTCCACGGTGAGGTCCACACCGTCCAGGGCGCGCACCGGGCCGTAGCTCTTGCGCAGGCCGCGCAGGGAGATCGCGGCGGTCTCGGCCGTGGGCTCGGCGGCACGGCTACTGCTGAGGGAATCAGGGGTGGGGGCGAGGGCTGCACTGTTCATGGGGACCAGACTTCCGCCCCGGGCCCCCCGGTCCCAGGCACCGCGGTCACGTCGTGACCATGACGGGTGTCATGGTGCGAGGCTGGGTAGCCTGAATCGGTGCTGATCAGACAGGTGCGAGTGCGCGAACCGGCGGCCGGCGCCGCCGCGGGCTCGGGGGCCGGCGCCGCCGCGGGCTCAGGGGCCGGCACCGCCGCGACCTCCCCGATGAACGTGCACGTCACTGACGTGCGCATCACCGGCGGCGTGATCGTCGAGATCGGTGATCGCCTGGCCCGTCGGTCCGGCGAGGAGGTGCTCGACGGCGGCGGCGCGATCGCGATCCCGGGCCTGTGGGACCAGCACGTGCATTCCAGTCAGCTGGCGCAGGCCCATTCGCGGCTGGACACCACCGGCGCGGGGAGCGCGTCAGCGATCCTGTCCCTGGTGCAGCAGGAGCTGGCCCGGCGGCAGGAGACCGGTCGTTGCCGCGAAGAGGCACTGGTGGGGTTCGGGCACCGGCTGGTGGACCTGGTGGTGCCGCCCACAGTACCGATGCTGGATGAGGTGACCGGTGAGGTGCCCACGGTGCTGATCGGCGGGGACGCCCACCACGCCTGGATGAACTCAGCGGCGCTGCGGGCGCTCGGTGCACCCCCGCGGGACGGGGTGGTGGGCGAGGACGAGTGGTTCGACCTGGTCTCGCTCATGCCCGCCCTCCCCGGGGTCGGGGCGCAGGTCGCCACGGGCATGGCGATGCTGCAGCGTCAGGCCCTTGAACGCGGTGTGGTGGGCCTGGTCGACATGGAATGGGGCCGGGTGTGGGAGACCTGGCAGCGGCTGGGCAGCTCACTGCGGGTGCGCACCGCGGTGTACACGGAGGACCTCGCGTTCGTGCCGGGGCCAACGGGAATGCTGCTGGACGCGCCCGGCCCCGCAGGGGAGAGCCTGGTGGAGATGGGTCCGCTGAAGGTGATCCTGGACGGCGCGCTCGGCTCCCACACTGCCTACACCCGCGAGTCCTACGCCGGTGGGCACGGCCCGGCCGGGCACGGGGTGCTCACCTGGGAGCCGGAGGAGCTGGTGGCCGCGCTGCGCCGTGCGAAGGGCCTGGGCCTGCGCGCCGCGGTGCACGCGATCGGTGACGCGGCTGCCGGGGTGGCGCTGGAGGCGATCGAACGCTCTGGGATCCCGGCCCGAGTGGAGCATGCACAGATGCTGAGCGACCAGGACGTGGCCGCAATGGCTCGCCTCGGGGTGGCCGCTTCGGTGCAACCGGCCCATCTGCTCGATGACCGCGATCCCACCGAGGAGCTGTGGCACGACCGCACCGATCAGGCATACCGCCTGCGGGATCTGCTGGATGCGGGGGTGGAGCTGGTGCTCGGCTCCGACGCCCCGGTGGCGCCGCTGGACCCGTGGCTGGCGATGGCCGCCGCCGTGCACCGCAGCGCCGATGAGCGTGAGGGGTGGCTGCCCCGTCAGCAGCTGCAGCCGCGCGAGGCGCTGGCAGCATCGACTGACGGGGTGGGAGGGTTCGTTGTCGGAGGCAGGGCCGATGTGGTGCTGCTGGAGCAGGACGTGTTCGAGGACGTGCCCCTCGGTGGCGACGGCCTGATGGTCGATGCCGCGGCCCGCGAGGCGGCGCAGCGCCTGCGGGAGGCACGCGTGCTGGCCACGGTGGTGGCAGGGCGGGTCGCGGCGGGCTGAGCCGCCATGACACAGCGACCCCTGAGTTGTGGCTTCCCCCAGTGAGGCTCGAGGGGTGAACAGTTGGCGGTATGCGGGGTGGATTCCGCCAACTGCCGCGACGTCGCCGCGTCGACTCGCGCGGTGGTGTCGACTCGCACGGTGGTGTCGACTCGCACGGTGGCGTCGACACGCACGGTGGCGTCGACTCGCACGGTGCCGTCGACACGCACGGTGGCGTCGACTCGTGTGGTGACGACGCGCGTCGTGACGTCATGGCGATTCACGAAGCCTTCCGGCAGCACGACTAGCATTCTGCGGATGACGCTCGAACTGCGCCCACCCCGCCACGAGGACGAAACTGCGCTGCGTGGCATTCACGCGCAGATGCTGGAGGAGAACTTCGAGTTCCTGCTCGCCGAGGGTGAGGACTGGGGCGCCGTGCTCGAGCAGGTCACGCGCGAGTCCCGAGGCGTCGATCTTCCTCCCGGTCGGGTGCGCGCTGACTTCCTGGTGGCCGAGGTCGACGGCGTCATCGTCGGCCGCACCTCCATCCGCTACGCGCTGACCGACTTCTTGCGCGAGGTCGGTGGTCACGTCGGCTACGCGGTGGCTCCCCCGTTCCGCCGCCGAGGGCATGCCACCGAGATCCTGCGCCAGTCCTTGGCCCACCTGGCACAGGCGGGGGTGGAGCGCGCCCTGGTGACGTGCGATGACGACAACCTCGGTTCGATCCGGACGATCGAGCGATGCGGGGGCGTACTGGAGGACGTACGCAACGCGGGAGCGGACGTGCCGAAGCGGCGCTACCGGATCGATACCGGTGGTTTCATCGTCATGGACGGCATCCGGGGCAGCAGCGATCCCGTGCTGCGTGGGTGATGGCCCTCCTGGCCGAGCACACGGTCTCGCGCCGAGTGGGGCGGCTTCTTCACCGGACGCGCGACCCCGGCCACGACAGCGGCGAGCTTGCCATTGCTTTGTGTACACATAGGTGTCGCGGAGAGAAACGGGGTCAGCCGCGGCGGGCCACGCGCAGCGCCTGCGCGATGAGCACTCCCTGCAGCGGCAGCCTGCCAACGGCGATCGCCCGCATTCTGGGTGGCTTTCTCCGCCAGTCGATCGCCATCTGCACATTGGCGGGGAACACCGCCACGAAAAGCGTCGCCGCGGCCAGGCCGCCCAGCCTCCGGGTGCGGGGCACCGCGATCAGAGCGGCCGTGGCGACCTCGGCCAGGCCGGAGGCATAGGTGTAGGCGCGAGGCGATCCGGGCAGTGCCCGCGGGACGATGCTGTCGAACGGCTCTGGGTGCACGGCGTGCATGATGCCGGCCGCTCCGAGCAGCATCGTCAGGAAGATAGTGGTGCGCGGCGCACCGGGGCGGGAAGGGCTCGCTGGGCCGGGCATGGAACTCCGATGTGTGGGGCGCGGACCTGCCGCTCTGATTGTCGAAGCGTACTGCCTGCGCCCGGAATCACTGCCGTAGCCTTCCTGCATGAGCATCGTCCTGGTCGGCGGCGGCCCGACGTCCACACGGCCCACCACCATCGCCCCCTTCCTGGAGGCCTGCCAGGGCATCACGGGGCACGTCGCCATGCTCAATGCAGGCACCGCCGAGATCGCGGCGCAGTTCGCGTGGGACTACCTGGAGCTGCTCGAGCCCCTCGACGCGGACGTGCGGGTGGTTCCCCTGGACGGCGGCCCGGTGGCCGAGGAGATCCGCACCGCGGGTGCGATCGTGGTCGCCGGTGGTCCCACCCCGCAGTACATGGACTCCCTGCATCCGCATGCCGATCTGCTGCGTGAGCGGGTGAGCGGCGGTGTGCCCTACCTCGGGTTCTCCGCCGGGGCGGCCGTCGCCTCCGCCAACGCCCAGGTGGGCGGGTACCGGCTGCGCGGCATCGAGGTGTGCCCGCAGGAGTGGTCCGAGGGCCTGGACGAGCTCACGTTCCGACCCGGTCTGGGCCTGGTGCCGTGGTCGGTGGATGCGCACGCCGCCCAGGCGGGCACCCTGGGCCGGATCGTCCGCGCCGTCGAGGCGGGACTGTGCGGGGATGCGGTCGCGATCGACGAGGACACCGCCCTGGCGAAGGCCGCGGACGGGTCCGTGAGCGTCACCGGCTCCGGCCAGCTGTGGTGGGTGCGCGCCAGCCGGGGCGGCGTGCAGGTGTCGACGCAGAGTCCCTGAGCCGGTGGCCGCTGTTCTGGTGTCGACATCCTGGCCAAGGATCCTGCCGGTGCGCCGGGACCCCGCACGCGCAGTCGTGCCGTCTCAGCGGGAACGACGCCCGAGATACCACCAGCGGCGACGCTGCCGTGACACCTGATCACCGGCCTGGGGAACGGGCGGTTGTGCTCGATCTGCCTCGGCACGCAGTTCCCGCCACCGGGCCACCGCCTCCTCGGGATCCATCTCGGGGGCGAGCATGCGGGCCATGGGGCTGCGCAGCCGGTCGTCCCGGACCCGCCGCGTGTAGTCCTCGGCGTACTCGCGCGCCTCCAGTTCGGTGGGCAGCACCGCCAAGGTCTCCTCGCGTCGCTCGTACTCGCGGCGCAGTAGCATCACCACCGGCAGCAGAGCGTCGCGGTCCACGTCCTCCTCGTCGATGCGCTGCTTGATCCACCAGTCCGGGTCGTGCCGCGAGGGCAGGCGCAGGGGCTTGCCGGCGAGCGCGAGGTCGTCGAAGTCCCCGCGGGCGATCGCGGCATCGACCGGGTCCTCGGACCGGAACGGGTCCGGGTCCTCGGGCCGGAACGGGTCACCGGACGTCACGGAAGCGCCACCACCCAGCAGGCTCAGGCCACCGTGCCGGTGCCGCCGTCGGGGTCGAGGTGCCCGGCGCCGCCGCTCTCGGCGAGCTTCGCGAGCCGGTCGATCGAGGCCATCAGCATCTCGGCGGTGGTGGAGCGGGCCCTGTCGAAGCGGCTCTCGTCGGTCAGCTGGGACCAGTCGTAGGTGTGCTCCACCACGGTCATGTCGTCCGCGAGCGGGGTGAGGCGCCAGCCCCAGCGGTGGCCGGCCGGCTGCTCCCCCTCGGAGGCGGGCATCCAGGCGATCTCGCGGCCCTCCTCGAAGGCGACCACGTGGTTCTCGCGCACCTTGCCCTTGGTGAGGGTCATCGCGAACACGTCGCCGACGGCGTGGACACGCTGCCCCTCGGCGGCGTCACGCAGGTTGTCGTTGCCGTCCCAGCGGGGCTGCTGGGACGGGTCGGCGATCAGCTCGAAGATGCGCACGGCAGGAGCGTTGATCTCACGGGAGGCGGTGACCACGCGGGACTGGGCGTCATCGGATGCGGCGGGGGCGATGTTCTCGCTCATGCACCCATCGTGGCACCGGACCGTGCGGATCGCGACCATCGGCATGATGTACAGGAGCGCGGCCAGCAGCGCCCTCGGCGAGGTGCGGGCCCCGAGCCCCGACCGGGAGGCACCTGCTCAGGTGAGGCCGATCGCAGTCTCGTGCTGCACTCGCGGCAGCAGCCCGTCGGAGAGGTCAGGACGGCCCTGGAGGGCGATCTCGCGGAAGGCGCTCCGGTACCCCAGCCGCTCGTTGATCTCGATCATCCACGGGTTCACATGCGAGTTGAAGGTGATCAGGGACCGCACCTCCGGCAGCTCACTGCTCAGCAGGCGGTGGGTGGCGACCTTGAGGGCGAGGCCCAGGCCATGGCCACGGTGCTCCGGCATGATCAGGGTGTTCTCCTGCCAGGCGATGGTGGTGCCGGGCGCAGTCTGGACGTGCACCTCGGAGTTGCCGACGATGGAGCCGTCCGGTGCCACGGCCACGGCGGTCAGGGCACGCCCGCCGCTCTCGCGTCGGCGCTGCTCCATGAGGCGGATCCGTTCGGGGGTGTACTCGGCCGGTTCTTCCTCGATGTCCTCGTCGGGCTCATCGAGCGCCATCTGCCGCAGCAGCTGCCCGTAGGCCCCCAGGTGCTCCTGGGGCACCTGGTCCTGCCACAGCTCGATGCGGTACCCGCCCCGCTTCTGCCGGGACTCCTCCTCGAGCTCATCGAGCAGGGAGTCCTCGACCGGCAGTGGCAGCAGCCGGCACACGGAGACATTCCTGCGGCTCAGGCCCAGGCGAGCCGCGAGACGGTTCACGGGCAGCGCAGGATCGTCGACCTCGCCGTGGGCGGGGATCTCTCCCCATGCGGTGACGAGCGTGCGGCCCGAGCCGTGGATCGCCGGCGCCAGGGCCTGATCCAGCATCGCCGTGGCGATCCCCTGCCCGCGGAAGGCGGGATGGGTGGTGATGCCCAGGTGCACCGTCTCCAGGTTCTCCGTCAGGGGGAACAGGAGCGAGGCGGTGCCCACCACGCTGCTGCCGCCGGCCATCTGCTCCACCAGGGCGATGTACCGCTGCTGCCGCCAGTACGGGGTGTCGCGGTACAGGGTGCGCATCTGGTCAAGGGTCTGCTCCTCGTGGCCGCCGTAGCTGGCGTCGTCGGAGGCTGTGCTGACGGCCCGGTACTGCTCCAGCTCCGTGTCGGAGGAGAGGTCCAGGGGGCGGATCGTGATGTGCATGGGGGAAGTCGACCACGGCGGGCCCGCCGTGTGCACGCCAATTTCTCCCCACCCGCCTGGCACAATCGCGACATGCACACTGCGAGCCCCGGGTATGCCCGCCTGCTGTCCCCGCTGGACCTGGGGCGGTTCGAGGTGCGCAACCGCATCGTGATGGGCTCGATGCACGTCGGTCTGGAGGACTCCCCCGCCGATGCCGAGAAGCTCGCGGCCTACCTGGCCGAACGCGCCCGTGGCGGCGCGGGGCTGATCGTCACCGGCGGCTACTCCCCCAATCGCACCGGCCGCCTCACCCCGCGCGGTGCCGAGGCCGACGAGCGCACCATGGAGCGCCACCGGGTGATCACCCGCGAGGTCCACGAGGCCGATGGCCGCATCCTGCTGCAGCTGCTGCACGCCGGCCGCTACGCCTTCCATCCGCTGGCGGCCTCCGCGCAGGCCGGCCGCTCGCCCCTGTCGCCCTTCCGCGCGCGCCGCCTCACCCGGCGAGGCGTGCAGCGCACCGTCGAGGACTTCGCCTCCGCCGCGGCCCGTGCCGTGGAGGCGGGCTATGACGGGGTGGAGCTGATGGGATCGGAGGGGTACCTGCTGAACCAGTTCCTTGCCCCGGCCACCAACCGTCGCCGCGACCGGTGGGGCCGCGGCGCGGAGGCCCGTCGGACCTTCCCGCTGGCGGTGGCTCAGGCCGTGCGCGAGGCGATCGGGCCGGACGCCCTGCTGAGCTACCGCATCTCCCTGCTGGACCTGGTGCCGGGGGGGCAGGACTGGGTGGAGACCATGGTGCTGGCTCGCGGCCTGGTGGAGCGCGGCGTCGATGTGCTGTCCACCGGCATCGGCTGGCACGAGTCGAGGGTGCCCACCATCGTCACCTCCGTCCCGCGGGCCGCGTTCGCACCGCTCACCGAGCGGCTGCGAATGAACGTGGATGTGCCGGTGATCGCCTCCAACCGGATCCACGACCCCGCGGTGGCCGAGCAGGTGCTGGCCGCCGGTCAGGCGGATCTGATCTCCATGGCGCGCCCGCTGCTGGCCGATCCGCACCTGCCGCGGAAGCTGACCGAGGGCAGGGCCTCCCAGGTCGTGCCGTGCATCGCCTGCAACCAGGCCTGCCTGGACAGAGTGTTCGACGGCAAGCGGGCCAGCTGCCTGATGAACCCGCGCGCCGGCCGGGAGACGGAACTGGTGCTCACCCCGGTGCTGCAGCGCCGGCAGCGGAAGGTCGCGGTGGTGGGGGCCGGCCCGGCGGGTCTGGAGGCCGCTCTGGCGGCGGCGGAGCGCGGGCACGTGGTCACCCTGTTCGAGGCCACTGACGAGCTGGGCGGCCAGCTGCGGATGGCGGCCCGTATCCCTGGCAAGGAGGACTACGCCCAGGCCCTGCGCTCCTGGCCCACGCGCCTGGCGGCGGCGGGGGTGGGGATCCGGCTCGGGGTGCGCCCCTCGGCGCAGGACCTGCTGGGCTTCCACGACGTCGTGATCGCCACCGGGGTGCTGCCGCGCGAGGTGGACCTGCCCGGGTTCGCCACGACCCCCGATGGATCAGGCCCCGCCGCCGCTGCCGGCGGGCCGGATGTCCACGCCGCTGGCGACCGCGCCGGTGCGGACACGGCTCCCACCGGCCCGCACGTGATCACCTACGCGGACCTGCTGGAGGGCCGCGCGGAGCCCGGCGAGCGCGTGGCCATCATCGGGGCGGGGGGCATCGGCGTGGACGTGGCCCAGTACCTCTCGGCCCCGCAGCCCTCCCCCACCCTCGATGCGCAGGCATGGAAAAGGCATTGGGGCGTGGCCGATCCGGCCGACCACCGCGGTGGCATCCTGCCCCGGCTCTCCGCACCCTGTCCCAGGCCCGGTTCCGGTTCCGGTTCCGACGGGGCCGTGCCGCAGCCCGACCAGCCGGCCCTGGACGTGCCGGCCGACGGTCGACGGGCACGAGTGGTGCACCTGCTGCAGCGCAAGGACACCAAGATCGGGGCGGGCCTGGGCCGCACCACCGGCTGGGTGCACCGGGCGGAGCTGCGCCGCGCCGGGGTCGTCCAGCACACGGGCGTGGCCTACCAGCGCATCGATGAGCAGGGGCTGCATGTCCGAGTGGGTGACCAGGAGCAACTGATCGAGGTGGACACCGTGGTGATCTGCGCGGGGCAGGTATCGGAGCGCTCCTTGGCCGATGAGCTGCTGCAGGCGCGCTCCGGCCGCTCCCCCCGCGTGCACGTGGTGGGTGGGGCCGATGTGGCCGCCGAGCTGGACGCCGAGCGCGCCATCCGGCAGGCCGTGGAGACCGTGGCGGGCATCTGATGCTCTCGCAGCCGGTCCCCGATCCCCGGTTCGCCACTGCCCCGGCACGTCTGGGGGACGAGCTGCGCGGCACCCGGCTGCTGGGGCTCTGGGGCGGGCTGGTGGGCATCGCTCTGGTGCTCTCCCTGGCCGTCCCGGTCATCGCCACCATCGTGATGGGCGTGTGGGGCGACGAACTGGCAGGGCCGCCCGACGGGGACATGTTCCACGGGGCCGAGGTATTCTTCGGCTGGCTGCTGACCAGCCTGGCGGGTCTGGCCCTGATCTCCGTGCTCGCCATGGCCGCCCTCACCCTGGACATCCTGATGCTGGTGCGTCTGGACCGGTTGCGCACCCTGCGCGCGCAGCGCGTGGCACCGCTGGGCTGGTCGCTGCTGGCCGGCACCGGTGTCATCTCCACCCCGGTGCTGGGGGTGCTGCTGTTCGCACCGGTGCGGGTCTTCGGGC
This sequence comes from Brachybacterium sp. p3-SID957, assembly GCF_025144775.1. Lineage (NCBI taxonomy): Bacteria > Bacillati > Actinomycetota > Actinomycetes > Micrococcales > Dermabacteraceae > Brachybacterium > Brachybacterium sp. p3-SID957. The sequence continues at coordinate 63,244 of NZ_JALXKT010000003.1, forward strand.
CCGGCACCGCCACCATGGTGTCCCTGGTGGTGCTGTTCGTGCTGATGGGGCTGCTGCCGATCGCGGGGCGGGTGGCCGAGATGGTCACCTCCCACGGGGTACGACTGCCCGCTGATCCGGGCCCTTGCCCGCCCGGTCCCTAGACTGGCCGCATGCCTCGCGTGCTGCACACCGCCCAGGCGCTCGTGGACGTGATCCTCGAGGTGCCCGCCCTGCCGCCGCGCGGCGGGAACGTCAACGCCACCAGCGAGCAGCGCTACGCCGGGGGCGCGGTGACCATCCTGGTGGCCGCCGCCCGTACCGGTGCGCAGGCCGCCCACGGGGGCGCGCACGGCACCGGCCCCAACGGTGACCTGGTGCGCAGCGTGCTGGAGGAGGCGGGCGTGCAGGTCTCCGACGAGCCCCGTCCCGACGACGACACCGGCTACTGCGTGGTGCTGCTGGAGCCGACGGCCGAGCGCAGCTTCCTGACGGTCTACGGAGCCGAGCGCTCCGTCACCGCCGCATCCCTGGCCCGGCTGGATCCGCAGCCCGGGGACCTGCTGTGCATCTCCGGGTACACCCTGTTCGAGCCCACCCGGGGGCCGCTGCTGGAGTTCCTGGACACCGTGCCGCGCGGGGTCGAGGTGGTGCTGGATCCCGGGGAGCCCTTCGCGTCCTTCCCCACCGAGGTGCAGGACCGGGTGCTGGAGCGCACCACCGTGTGGACCTCCAACGCGGATGAGGCGCGCGCGTTCACGGGTCTGGATTCCCTGCAGGACACCCCGGAGGCGCTGCGCCGGCGCATCGGCCAGCGCGCGGTGGTGGTGGTGCGGGACGGCTCCCGCGGGTGCATCGTGTTCCACCACGGCCGGGGCACGCACATCCCGGCGTTCCCGCAGAAGGCGGTGGACACCAACGGTGCCGGGGACACCCACACCGGGGTGATGCTGGCCGAACGGGCCCTGGGCGCCGATTGGGAGTCGGCCGCCACGCGCGCCAACGCCGCCGCGGCGATCGCGGTGACCCGCCGCGGCCCCCAGAGCGCCCCCACGCGCGCCGAGGTGGACGAGTTCCTGGCCTGAGCCGCAGGGCGCACGCCGCCTTGATAGCGTGGCTCACACCCGCTCACTCCTCAGAAAAGGACCCTCATGGACGGCTTCGTCCTCTTCCTCGTCATCGTCGTGGTCGCCGTCGTCGGCCTCGCGATCCTCGCGGCCCTGCTGTTCGGCGGCCTGCGCACCTCGCTCATGTTCACCGTGCACACCCAGGAGAACGTGATCGTGGAGCGCTTCGGCAAGTTCCGCCGCGTGGCCCGGCCCGGCCTGAACTTCAAGGCGCCGTTCATCGACAACATCACCCGCCCGATCTCCCTGCGCATCCAGCAGCTGGAGGTGAACATCGAGTCCAAGACCAAGGACAACGTGTTCGTCACCGTGCCGGTGGCCGTGCAGTACGTGATCAAGGAGGAGCAGGTCGTCGATGCGTACTACCGCCTCTCCAACCCCGAGGCGCAGATCCGCTCCTACGTGTTCGACACCGTGCGCTCGGCCCTGTCGGGCCTGGAGCTGGACGCCGCCTTCGAGTCCAAGGACGACATCGCCCGCTCCGTGGAGCAGACCCTCTCCGCCCGCATGCAGGAGTTCGGCTTCAACATCGTCAACACCCTCGTGCAGGACATCTCCCCCGACTCGCGCGTGCGCGACTCGATGAACTCCATCAACGCCGCCCAGCGCGACCGCGTGGCCGCACAGTCCCTGGCCGAGGCCGACAAGATCAAGCGCGTCACCCAGGCCGAGGCCGAGGCCGAGTCCAAGCGCCTGCAGGGTGAGGGTGTGGCCGCCCAGCGCAAGGCCATCGCCATGGGCATCGCCGAGCAGTACGAGATGCTGCGCAAGGTGGGCATCGAGCACTCCGCCGAGCAGCTGCTGCTGATGACGCAGTACTTCGACACCATGCAGGATGTGGCCCGCAACGGCCGTTCCAACGTGCTGTTCCTGCCCTCCAACCCGGGCACCGTGGGCACCATGGGCGATGAGATCCGCAACGCCATGCTGCAGGCCCAGGCCGCGCAAGAGGCCGACGCGGACGCCGACACCTCGGATGCCGATGGCCGCCGTCGGGCGGAGGAGCGCCGCCGCAGCCAGGAGAAGGACCGCGCCGCCCGCGCCCGCCGCGAGGCCCAGCAGCGGGAGGAGAGCGCCCGCCGTCAGGCACAGCAGGCCGCGCAGCCGCTGGCCCCCGGGGACGTCCCGCCGTGGGCACAGCCCGGAAGCGCGAACTGATCGATCGGCACGGGCCGGTCCCTGCGGGGGCCGGCCCGTCCTGTCGCCCGCGCCTGCCCTGCCGCCCGCGCCCGTCCTGTCGCCCGCGCCTGCCCTGTCGCCCGCGCCTGCCCTGTCGCCCGCCCCCGTCGGCCGCTGACACCCGTCGCGCCCCCGCACGCCCTCCCCACCCCCTTCTCGCCCACCCGGAGCTGCCCCATGGACCAGAGCACGGCCCCCACCGCCCAGAAAGACGAGACTCCATGGCGCCCGAACATCATCCTGGTGTGCGTGGACGAGATGCGGGCCGACGCCTTCGGGGCGGACGGCAACGAGCACATCGACACCCCGAACCTCGATGAACTCGCCCGCCGAGGCTATCGGTTCACCCGGGCCTACTCCGCCACCCCCACCTGCGTGCCGGCGCGGGTGGCGATGTTCACCGGGAAGTCCCCGCACCTGCACGGCCGCTACGGGTACCGCGACGGCATCGACTTCCCCTCCCTGTACCCGGTGACGCTGCAATCCACGCTGCGGGAGGCCGGGTACCAGGCGTTCGGGGTGGGCAAGATGCACGTGTTCCCCGAACGGGCCCGCTGCGGTTTCGACGACGTGCTGCTGCACGACGGGTTCATGCACATCTCCCGCACCCTGGCCCGCGGCACCCGCGGGGCGATCGACGACTACGTGGACTTCCTGCGGAGGGAGACCGGGGACCCGCGGGCGGACTACCAGGAGACGGGCCTGGGCTGCAACGCGATCACCGCCCGCCCCTGGGAGCGGGAGGAGCGCCTGCACCCCACCCGCTGGGTGGCCGACGAGTCCATGCGCTTCATCGAGCGGCGCGACCCCAGCCGTCCCTTCTTCCTGTACATGTCCTTCCATCGTCCGCACGCGCCCTTCGACCCGCCCCGCTGGCTGTGGGACAAGTACGTGGACCGCGCCCGGTCCGGGGAGCTTCCCGAGCGGGCCTATGGCGACTGGGTGGGCCACTTCGACCAGCAGCGTGACGATTACGGGATCGGCGCGCAGTTCGGTGCGCAGAAGGACTCCACCCACCAGCAGGTCAAGGCCGGCTACTACGGCAGCATCGAGTTCATCGACCATCAGCTGAACCGGTTGAACGAGACCCTCTCGGACCATGGCCTGCTGCAGGACACCGTGATCCTGTTCGTCTCCGACCACGGCGACATGATGGGCGACCACGACATGTACCAGAAGGCCGTGGGCTACGAGGGCTCGGCGCGGATCCCCTTCGTGCTGCACCTGCCGCCGCGGCTGCGGGAGCAGTGGGGCCCGGGTGGGGAGTTCGACGCGATCGTGGAGCTGCGCGACGTGATGCCCACCCTGCTGGACCTGGCCGGCGTGGAGGTGCCCGAGGGCGTGGACGGCATCAGCGTGCGCGAGGCCATCAGCGAGCGCACCCCGCTGCGGGACCATCTGCAGGGCGAGCACACCATCGTCGCCTTGGGCAACCACTCCATGCAGTGGATCCGCTCGGAGCGCTTCAAGTACATCTGGTTCTCCGGCGACGGCCACGAGCAGCTGTTCGATCTCGAGGCCGATCCCCGCGAGCTGCACGACCTGGCCACAGATCCTGATCATGCGGGCGAGCTGGAGCGCCACCGGGCCCTGCTCGTCGAGCACCTGCGCGACCGTGAGGAGGGCTTCGTCGACGGTGAGAGCCTGGTGCCCGGTCGCCGGATCCAGTCCGAGGCCTCCTGGGTGCGCGAGCACGCCCTGGCCTGAGCACGTGCACCCCCGACGAGGCCGGCCCGCCTGCCCACGACCGGGTCCAGTGGCGGTGGTGGCGCGGCTCGAAGGGGCCGTGACTGGGATTCTCACCCTCGTGCGGCCGTGAGTGCGACGGGGCGGATCCACGGGCGCGGGACCTCGTCGGTCACAGCCCGCCTCTAGGGTGGGATCATCCGGCGCCAGCCGGAAGGAAGGGCCGGTAGGAATGCAGATGGAGTTCGGATGGACGGCCGACGGCGCTGCCTGGGCCGATGCTCCCGGGCACGCCGCGCACGGGCAGGTGCGGATGGGCCCCCGGGGCCTGGTGCAGCTGCTGCAGACAAGGCTCGGCCTCACCCGCCCCGCCGTGGACCAGGCCGTGCGCATCGCGCAGTACATGCAACTCATCCACCAGCACCTGGATTCGGCTTCCGAACCCGAGGCGTTCTGGCCGTCCCGCTCCTTCGCAGTGGATCCGTGGAGCACCTCCCGCCAGCTGCTGCGCTGGCGGGATGCAGCGGTCGAGGCCGGTTGGAACCCTCCGGGCACGGACCACCCACTGCCACCGCGGCTGGCCGCGCTGCGCGATGTGGAGGACGCCGTGGTGGTCGGCATGCCCGGCACCACGGGCATCGCCGGGCGCCCGGCCACCCTCTCCCCGTCATCCGCTGATGACCTGGTCGAGCTGCTGTCCCTGCTGGAGGAGCTGGAGCGCACCGGCGGCACCTGGCCGCTGGGCATCACCCAGGTCACCGCGCAGGAGGACCCTTCCGCACTGCCCGGCCTGTGGCCCCGGCTGTTCGCCGCGCTGGCCCGCAGCGGGGTCGTGGTGCAGGCACCGCCGGCAGCGCAGCCCACGCCCGGCCCGCACCTCGAGGTGGTGGTCTGCCAGGACGAATGGACCGCCGCCGACGTCGCCGCTCGGTACCTGGCCGCCTCCCACGCGGCCGCACCCGCACCGGCTGCACCCGCTCCCGCCGCAGCTGCCGCGCACTCCCCCGAGGCCCCCGGGGGTGCATCCCTCACCCTCCTGGCAGGAGCCGACACCACCATCCTGGATCAGGCACTGCGGCGCCGCGGGCTGCCCGCGGCGGGTGCGGTCGCCCCCTCGACCGCACGCGCCCACCACCAGGTGCTGGGGCTGTACCTCGACGTCGCCACCGCCCCGGTGGACGTCCACCAGCTCGCCGCCCTGCTGGACCTGCGAGTGCTCCCGGGGGCCGATGGCGATGCCGAGCCCATCGGCCTGGTGCCCGCCGCTGCCCGTCGGCTCCTGCTGCGGGCGCTCACGCAGGAGCCCGGCGTGGGCGGCCCGGCCTGGCGGCGCGCCCTGGGCGAGCTCGAGGAGCGCCTCGCCGCCGCCGATGCGGATCTCCGCCCCAGCGCGGAGAAGGCACTGACGGCCGCCCAGGAGATCCACCGTCTGGTCACAGACCCGCTCCCCGCGGATCGTCTGCAGCCCCCGGCGGTCGCGGCCCGGCTGGACTGGCTGTCGCAGCGGCTGCAGGCCGTCTCCCACGGGGACGGGGACCTGCTGGCCTCCCTCACCCAGGTGCGCACCCTGCAGGCCGTGCTGGGGATGCTCGATCCGACCACTTTGCTCTCACGGCGCACCCTGCAGCAGATCATCGACGCCTGCGGCGGGTCCGGTCGCTCCCCGCTGGCCGGCGCGCAGGTGGCGACCTGGAAGGTCACCACCCGCCCTGCACAGGTCGCGGCCGCGGGCGGCACCGTGCTGTGGTGGGCCCCCGAGGGCGGTGAGACCCCGACCGCCGTGCAATGGGACCAGGCCGAGCGTGAGGCCCTGCGCTCGGCAGGCGCCCACCTGATCGATCCCGAGCAGCTCGCCGGCCTGCACGTCGATGCGGCCCTGCGGGGCCTGCGCACCGCAGGGCAGGTGATCGCGGTGCTGCCCGGGCGCCGGCTGGAGAAGCCACCGCCGCCCAGCGGCCTGCTGGCCCACCTGGAGAGCGCACGCAGGCAGGACGGGCCACCAGGAGCGCACCGCCGCAGCCCCGAATCACTGATCACCGGCGGCACCTGGGCGCTCGGCGGCGTCGAACTGCCGGTGCGCGTTCCCGGGCTGGTCCGGGCGGAACCGCCGGAGCACCTTCACCGTCAGTTCGCCACCGGTGCGCATCTGCTCCCACAGCGCCTGTCGTTCACCGCGGCGCAGACCCTCGTGGGGTGCCCGCTGCACTGGCTGCTCCAGCACGCCCTCGGCGTGCGCACCGCGGACGTCGCCGCCCTGCCCACCGGGGACCGGATGATCGGCACCCTGGTGCACGCCGTGATGGAGCAGCTGGTGCAGCAGCGGTGGGACGACGGCGTCGGTGGCGCGCCGCTCCGTCCGCCCACCGACGAGGAGATCACCTCCGTCTTCGATCGCCTCGTCCCCCAGTTCGCCTCCGAGCTGGACCTTCCCGGCCACGCGGCGCAGCGAGCCGATGTGCACGACCGCGCCGTGCGGTCCCTGCGCACCCTGTTCGCGGGCACGGCGCGAGCAGGCCTGCGGATCACCGGCACCGAGGTGCGCTTCTCCCATCCCCTCACGCTGCCGCTGGCCGGCGGCGCGCGCACCATCGAGTTCGTGGGCAGCCGCGACCTGGACCTGCGCGATGCCTCCGGGCACCCCACGGTGATCGACCTGAAGTGGTCCCGCAGCCGCACCCGCTACGGCGACCTGTACGAGACCGGGGACGCCGTGCAGCTGGCCTCCTACGCCTGGGCCCTCGACCAGGCCGAGTCGCTCGCCGAGCCCGCGCAGGTGGGGTACTTCCTGCTGCATGCCGGTGAGTTCGTCTCCGCGGACCGCGAGCTGGATCCGCGCCGTCGCACCCCGATGGACGTGCGCGACTCCTGGGAGCGCCTGACGCGCTCGGTCACCACCGCCCTGGATCAGATCGCCGAAGGCACGGCCGTGGCCGGCTGCCGATCGCTGCTCGCTGGCGCGAACCTGCCGCTGGACGCCCCCTACAGCAAGCGCAGGAGGGCACTGGAGGGCGCCCGGGCCGCGGCACGCTCCGAGGGCCTGGTGGCCGTCGACAGCTACTGCGCCACCAGCGAGTACGCCCAGCTGTGCGGCATGACGGGAGACTTCCGATGACCTTCACCCTGATCAACGCCTCCGCCGGCTCCGGCAAAACCCACACCCTCACCCACGACATCGCCGAGCGGATCAAGGGCGGCCTGCAGCCCTCCCAGCTGATCGCCACCACCTTCACCACCAAGGCCGCCGCCGAGCTCTCCGACCGGGTGCGGCGCACCCTGCTGGAGGTGGGCGACGCCCAGGCCGCCACCGGGATCGACAGCGCCATGATCGGCACCGTCAACGCGGTGGCCGGGCAGCTGCTGCGCGAGTTCGCCATGGACGCCGGGATCTCCCCGGACGTGCAGGTGCTGGACGCCGACCGGCAGAAGGCCGCCTTCAACGCCGCCATCGACGACGCTGCTGCGGCCGCCGGTGCCCGTTCGGGCGACCTGCTGGCGCGCACCGGCCACGACGGCGAGGAGGACCCTGCCCTCCCCTACAGCGCCACCCCGTCCTGGCGCTCCCACGTGCGAGACCTCGCCGGCCGGGCCCGCACCAATCGCATCGGAGCGGACCAGCTGCGCGCCGCGGCCGCGGCCTCGTGGCAGGAGTACCGGGACGCAGCACTGCCGGCCGCCTCCGATCAGGATCGCAGGCAGGCCTGGCTGGCCGGGCTGGACGGTGCTCTGCAGGCCCTTCGTGCCGAGGCCGATGCCGCCGCAGAGAGCCCTGCAGCGACCATCCGCAAGCATCTCGACCCCCTCGAGCAGCTGCGCCGTGACCTGGCCGATCCCTCGCGCGCCCCCTGGGCGGGATGGGCGAAGCTCGCGAAGCCCGCGCAGGTGGCCGAGGCCCGGGCCGCCGCCAAGGAGGCGGGCAGGAAGCTCCCTGGTTTCGCGTACGCCAAGGCCGTGGATGCTGCGCTGCTGGGAATCTCCCAGCAGGTCGCCGACGAGCTGCTGGCCAATCCTGTGCTGCAGGCCGATGCGCGGGAGCTGATCCACCTGGTGATGGACACGGCCGCCGGGTCCCTCGACGCGTACGCGCAGTACAAGGACGATCTGGGGCTGATCGACTTCGTCGATCAGGAGGTGCGCACCCTCGAGCTGATCCGCAGCAGTCCACGGGCTCAACAGGCCATCAAGGATCGCTTCCGCCTGCTGGCGGTCGACGAGTTCCAGGACACCTCCCCCGTCCAGCTCGAGCTGTTCCTCGAGCTGGGCAGGCTGATCGAGGACAAGATCTGGGTGGGGGACCCCAAGCAGGCCATCTACGGCTTCCGCGACGCCGACCCCTCCCTCATGCTCGATGTGCTGGCGCTGCTGGAGGCCGGCACGACCGAATGGGGCAAGGGCGAGATCACCGACCTCACCCATTCCTGGCGCTCCCAGGAACCGGTGCTGGACCTGGTCAACGCGATCTTCCCGCGCATCTTCCCCCACATGCCCATCGAACGTGTCACGCTGGCCGCCGCAGAGGAAGCCGTCGCCCGGCGCCGTGCGCAGGGCCACCCGCCGGGGCGACTGGAGGCGTGGATCCCCGAATACACCGGCCGCAAGCCCTTCGCGCAGCACGCCACCGCCGTGGCCGACGGCATCATGCAACTGCTGGCCGAACCCGGTGTCGGGCCCTCGGACATCGCCGTGCTGGTGCGCAAGAACCACCAGGCGGAGCAGGTGATCGAGGCGCTCACCGCGCGCGGCATCCCTGCCTCCGGTGAGGGAGCGAGCATCCTCGCCACCCGCGAGGGCAGGATCCTGCGCGCAGCCCTCGCCGTCACCCTGGACCTCAGCGACACCCTGGCACTCACCGAGCTGGTGGACCTGCTGCCCGGCCATCGGGCGCACCGCGACTGGTTCACCCAGCTCACCGCAGCCCCCGATGCCCAGGCGCGCCAGGAGGTGTTCCGGCAGTGGTGGAGGGATCCCAGCCTCGCCCGGCTGCATGCCCTGCGGGAGGGCTGCATCCTGCTCACCCCCGTCGAGATGATCGCCGCCCTCATCGACGCCCTGGACCTCCCCGAGCTGATCCGCACCTGGTCGCTGCCCGACCAGCGACTGCGCACCCTCGATGCCGTGCGCGCCCTGGCCGCCGAGTACGCCGACCAGGCCCGCATGGACTCCCGTCCCATCACCCTGACCGGCCTGCGGGCCGCACTGGACGAGTCCGACCGCGGCCCGAACCTCACCGGTAGCCCGGACACGGTGTGGGTGGGCACCGTGCACGGGGCGAAGGGGCTCGAGTGGTCCCGCGTGGTGGTGATGCTCGAGGCGAAGCCCACCGAGCGCACCCACACCTGGGGATCGTTCATCGCCCCGGCCCCGCAGCTGGACGTCACCGCTCCCCTAGCCGGGCGCTCCGCGCGGTACTGGCCCAAGCTCCTGGATTCCTACCCGCCGGTGCAGGAGGGCCTCGAGGCATCAGCGCACGCCCAGCACCGCCTGAGGCAGGACCGGAACGAGGCCGGTCGCCTGCAGTACGTGGCCTTCACCCGCTCGGCCGATGTCACCGTGCTGTCCGGGGAGGGCAGCGCGCCCGCACTCGACGCCCTCGTGGCCGACGACGACACGGGGACCACTGGCGCGGGTGCCAACGGCAGCACGGCGACCGCCGTCGACGGCGCCGCGGGCCCGGGGCCCCTGCTGTCGTGGTCCCTCGGCCAGTCCTTCCTCCAGGTCGCCGGCGCCGAGCAGCTTCCCGCGGTGGTGCGCTCCACCCGTGGAACGCTCCCCGAGGACGCCGAGGCCTACGGCTCGGCGCGCAGCCCCCTGGCCGCCACCGACCTGCCCGACACCCACCCGTCCCTGGCCGGCACCGACGTCGCGGCGTCCATCGCCCCTGCACGGTCCGTGCGTCTCCAGGCCTCCGGCGTGGCCTCGGCCGCGGAGCTGGGCACCGTCGGCGCACCCCAGCGGATCGGCACGCCTCTGGTCTCCCAGGGCGCGGCCGGCTGGGAGCGCGTGGGCGAGGCGGTGCACGCCTACCTGTCGCTGCCGCTGGACAGCCTCACCCCTGAGCAGCGCGCGCAGGCCGCGCAGCGCCTGGTGGAGCGCTGGACCGTGACCCGGTCCGTCGGCGCTGATGCACTGATGCGTGCCGGCGAGGCCTGGTCTGCTTTCCTGGAGGACCGGTTCCCGGGAGCCCAGCAGCTCACCGAGCAGCCCATCACCTGGTGGAACCAGGACGATCAGGTGATGGAGGGATGGATCGACACCCTCCTGCGACTGCCGGACGGCCGCATCGTGCTGGTCGACCACAAGACCTATCCGGGGGCGGAGCCGGTGCGGCACGTGCGCGAGCACTACCTGGGCCAGCTGGACACCTACTCGCAGGCCCTCGCCGCCGCCGGGATCCCGCCCGCCCAGGTGCTGATCCACCTGCCTCTGCGCGGAGAGGTGCTCGAGGTGGACCTGGAGGTCAACCGTGCCCGGTGATCCAGCGCGAGAGCCCACCCAGGCCGTTGCCGGGAGGACACCGTCTGCTGCCGCGCACGAGGCCATCGCGGCCGTCCCCGAGCCACCACCGTCCACGGCCCTCCCACCGGGGGTTCAGCAGGCCGTCCAGGCGGCACACGTACTGCTCGACGAGGCAGTGCGCGGCGGGAGCCGCCGGATGCTGGGGATCACCGGGGCACCGGGGGCGGGCAAGTCCACCCTCACGGCACTGCTCGCCTCCCACCTGCCCGCCGGGTCCTGCGCGGTGGTGCCGATGGACGGCTTCCACCTGGCCGATGCGGCCCTGGAACGCATGGGCCTGCGCGACCGCAAGGGCGCCCCGGCCACCTTCGACGCCACCGGCTACACGGCCCTGCTGCAGCGGCTGCGCAGCGCCCGAAGGCACGACCCACCGGTGTGGGCGCCCATGTTCGAACGCGACCTCGAGCAGCCCATTGCCGGGGCCATCGACGTCCCTGGCGGCGTGCCACTGGTGATCACCGAAGGCAACTACCTGCTGCTGGACGACGGCCCCTTCGCTCAGGTGAGGGCCCTGCTGGACGAGGTCTGGTTCGTCGAGACGCCCGAGGACCTCCGGCACCACCGGCTGATCGCACGCCACGAGCTGTTCGGGAAGGACCCGCAGGCCGCCCGCGCCTGGGCCCTGGGGCCGGACGAGTCCAACGCCCGCATCGTCGCCGCCACCCGAGCCCGGGCCGACCGGGTGTTCGCTCTGGTGTAGCAGCCGCGACCGACGGCGGGTCACAGGCAGCGCCCCGTCTCAGCGTCGCTGCACGGCCCTCACGAAGTCGGCCGAACGGGCGCGCAGCCCCGCGATCCGCTGCTCGCGGTGGTACTCCAGAAGCGCTGGGTCTGCCGTACGCAGCTCCACCGCGGTAGGGGCGCGTCGCACGTTCCTCGAGCAACCGAAGTCCGCACAGATGGCGGTGCCGATCGAGTTCCCGCGTCGGCCGGCCTCGCCTGCCAGCGGGGCCACGAAGGACGCAGCATGCACGCCGTCGATGACGTCCTGGCACCAGGCGCAGAGCATCTTCGTGGACGTCACTGATGAACTCCCGCGCAGCAGGAGGCAGGTGAGCTCACCATCGACCTCGAGGGCGACGTAGTGCAGGAGTGGACGGCGAGCATCCTGCCAGCCCAGGTAGTCCCGCTCCTCCCACGCGATCTGTGAGAGGTCGGGAAGGACAGCGCGCTTCGCGTCACCCTTGCTGATGTTGAGGAAGGAACTGCGGATCTGGTTCTCGGTCAAGGGGTTCATCACGGGGTCCTCACGGCGGGCGTGCGCACATGCCCCTTCTGTGGGGGACGGCGCAGGAGAGAGATCAGGTCACGATGGCGATGGCGCGCGGGGGCACGCCTCGTCACACCGAGGCGCACCGGAGCTCAGGCGATGATGCCGCAGAGCTCCTGGAACTCCTCCCCCGTCAGCTCCAGGCTCATGGCCTTGGCCGAATCGGTGATCGACTCAGGCCGGCTGGCGCCGGGGATCGGGATCACGTGCTCGCCCAGGCCCAGCTGCCAGGCCAGCACCACCTGCTGCGGGGACACGTCGTGCGCCTTGGCGATGCGGGCGATCTGCGCGAACCGCTCCCCCACACCACTGGCCCCACCGCCCGTTCCGCCCAGCGGCGACCAGGGCACGAAGGCGATGCCGTTCTCACCGCAGTGCTTCAGCTCCTCCCGGCTGGTCTGGAAGAAGGTGGGCGAGAACTGGTTCTGCACAGCCGCCAGGCCTCCCTCGCCCAGCACCTCGATCGCCACGTCGATCTCCTCGACGTTCGCGTTGGAGATGCCGATCTCCCTGATCAGGCCCTCCTGCTTGAACGACGCCAGGGTCTCGATGCCCTCGGCGTACCGGATGGAGCGATCAGGGCGGTGCCAGTAGTAGAGGTCGATGGCGTCGGTCTCGAGGTTCTTCAGGGACTTCTCCAGCGCGGAGCGGAGGTACTCGGCGGAGCCGTCCCGGCCCCAGGCCTCGCCCTCACCGCGCGTGATGCCGCCCTTGGTGGCCACCACCACCTGGGAGCGGTCGCCGTCCCAGTTGTTCAGGGCGTCGGCCACGATCTTCTCGTTGTGCCCCATGGTGTCCCAGGAGGGGGCGTAGATGTCAGCGGTATCCAGGAAGGTGATGCCGGCGTCGAGCGCGGCGTGCACGGTGGCGTGGGCCTGCTCCTGCGGGGCGGCGTCGCCGCGGCCCTGGGACAGGGGCATCACGCCCATGCCGATCGGGGAGACGGTCAGGGATCCGATGCGACGGGTTGCGACGTTCTCGTGGGCTGTGGTGGTGGTCATGCTTCGAGCCTACGCATGGTGCGGTGCTACGGGGACTGCTCGGTCCGAACGGTCGGGGCGGGGCCGGGTTGTCCTCGGGCCACGCGGGGGCGGGTGGACTCGCGCTCGATGATCTTCGAGCGCAGCAGCGTGGTGGAGGGCTCCTCGTCCGGGTCGGCCATGCGCTGTCCTAGCATGCGGGCCGCCGCCCGGCCGGTGCCGCGCACCGGCTGACTGACCACGGAGAGCGACGGGGTCACCAGGCGTGTCCACAGGTCATCGTCGGTGGCCAGCAGTGCGGGGGCTTCGGTCCTGCCGCGCAGGGCCTCGAAGGCCCCGGCGGACATGCGGTTGTTGGTGACGTACACGCAGTCCGCCTCACCGCCCGTGAGGATCTCCTGCATCGCTGAGCGGCCCGAGTCCAGGAACAGGTCGCCGCGCAGCAGGTTCTGCTCCCCCACCTCCACGCCGGCGCCCCGCCAGGCCTGCAGGAACCCGGTTGCGCGGTCCTCGGTGGTGCGCAGCTCCGGCGGTCCCGCGATCACCACGGGGCGCCGGAAGCCGCGCTCGTGCAGGTGCACGGCAGCCTGCCTTCCGGCATCGACGTTGTCGGTGGCCACCAGGTCCGTGCTGGCACCCTCGACCCAGCGGTCCACCAGCACCAGGGGGATGTCCGCCTCGATCAGCGGTGAGAGGTCCGTGTGGGTACGGTCCACGGGGATCAGCACCACGCCGGAGACCTGCCTGCCCACCAGCTGCGCGAAGCAGGTGCGCTCAATCTCGAGATCCTCCTCGGTGTGGGCGATCAGCACCGATTGGTTCTGCCCGCGCGCGATGCGCTCCACCTCGGTGGTGATCTGCGAGAAGTACGGGTTCTCCGCATCGGGCGCGACCACCGCGATCTGCGCCGAGCCGCCGCGCCGCAGGGAGCGGCCCATCGCATTGGGCACGTAGCCGGTGGTGCGCACGGCGGCGCGCACCCGGCGGCTGAGCTCCTTGTCGACGGTGGGGGCACCGTTGATGACGCGGGAAACGGTCGCCGAGGACACGCCCGCGGTGCGCGCCACGTCCATGATGGTGGGGCGGCGCGACGCCATGGGTTCCTCCTCGGGAAGAGGGCTGTCAGTCCACGGCGGGGCGGGCATCACCGCACAGGTGCACGGTGACCCCGAGTCGCTCGAACGCGGCAGCCTTCGCGGTCAGGGCACGGTCGGCGGAGACCGCGTCGTCAGCGTAGACGAGCTGGGCGTGATTGGCCTTGTGCCGGGCCATGAACTGGTCGCGGCTCACGCCGTGCAGCACCACGTGGGCGATGGGCCACTCGGGATTGGTGGCCTCCTTGCGTCGGCGGGTCTCCTCCTCGGGAAGCTCAATCACGCTGCCACGGCCGATGTCCAGGTGCAGGGCGTCGTCCTGCACGTACAGGCGGGACCAGACGATCTCCCCGGGCTTGGAGACGCCGTTGATGGTGGAGCCGCCTGCGGGGAAGAACGCCGGGCCCTGCCGCCAGCCCTCGGCGCCCTCGTACCCGCCGATCAGGTGGCTGGGCGGGACGGAGCCGGAGATCTCGTACACCCACACGTACCGGCCCTCGTACTCCTCGCCCCAGCGCACGTCGTGCAGGGTGGTGGCGGGATCCATCCCCATCGCGGTCCACAGGCGGTTGGTGAGCAGGGCATCCACTGCCACGCCCTCGTCGACCTCGTTGAAGTGGGGCAGCGCCTGCCCCTCCCACAGCACCCGGGAGCCGTCCCGGCTGGTGACCGGAGGACGCTGCACGTTGTTCAGCAGGCCCTCGACGAGGTCGGAGGCGGGGCACACGTCCTTCAGGCCCTGCTGGTACTGGATGCCCACGGCGTCCAGGCCGTAGTCGTCGCTGATGCGCAGGGCGGCCACGTACATCTTGAACTGCCAGCGCAGCTGGGTCTCGGTCAGCTCGGTGGCCTCGTCGGTGCCGAGCCGGAACGTCATCCCGGCGTCCTTCAGCCAAGCGCCGACGGCATCGGCCTCCTGGTCGGTGACGGTCTGCATCTCGGCCCACAGGGCCGACTGGGACAGGCGCTCCTTGTAGATGCCCAGGGGGTTGAGCATCTCGTCGTCGATGATCGCGTTGTACATGCCCATGCAGCCCTCGTCGAAGATGCCGATGATGGCCTTCTGGTCGAGCAGCTGCTCGGCGACCTCCCGGCCCAGCTCCACCTCGGGGGTGATCGGCAGGTCCGGCAGGGGCGCGACGTGGGAGTCGTCGTGCTCGATGCGGCCGGTCTCCACGAAGCTGCGGATGCCGTCGCGGAACCAGTCGTCGGTGCCGTCGACGGTCCAGGTGGTGGCGTACTCGCGACCCATCTTGGTCAGGCCGCCGTTGAGGTTCAGCAGGCCCACCAGGCCAGGCCAGGTGGGGTCGAAGTTGGCGACGGTGAGGACGGGACCCCGGTGGGTGCGCAGCCCGGCCAGCACATGGTGGCTGTACTGCCAGTTCGCGGTGGCCACGATCAGGGGGGCCTCCGGGGGGATGGTCGCGAAGACCTCCATGCCCATGCGCTGGGAGACGATGAACCCGTGGCCTCGCTCCGCATCCGGTTCGAAGGCGCGCTGCAGGCGCCAGCCGGTGGCCTCGACGGCCTCGGTGACGATCCGCTCGAGCTCCTGCTGGAACGGCCAGCTGGGCAGGTTGGCGCTCTCGCGCAGGTCGCCGCTGGGGATCAGGTAGGCGGTGCGCTCCGGCGCGGTGGGGGCCTCGCGACGCTCGGGGAGGGCGTAGGTGCGGGTCTCGGTGGCGGTCATCGGTGACTCCTTCGGGGTCGGGCGGTGCATCGTGAGCCCACTCGTCGTGGGCCCGGTCGTGGGTGGTCCGGTGGTCTCAGCGGCGTCGCTGCAGAGCGGCCAGGGCGTGGGTGATGCCCCGTGTGGCGGGGTAGAGCTCCCGGTAGGAGCGGTACAGCTCGTCGTACAGCGCTCGCCTCTCGGGGTCGGGGGTGAGGGTCCGGGCCGGTGGGTTCCACGCACGGGCCCGGGTGCGGGCCTCGCCGTCGAACCCGTCTGCATGGTCGGCGGCCAGCATCGCCGCCCCGTAGGAGGCGCCGACGGTGGAGGTGGGGATCACCTGGTCGATGCCGGTGACGTCGGAGACGATCCGGGTCCACAGCCCGCCCTGGGTGCCGCCGCCGACGGCGACGACCCGCTCGATGGGGGCTCCGGCCTGCCGCAGCTCCTCGACGTTGTGGCGCACCCCGAAAGCGGTGGCCTCCAGTGCGGCGCGGTACAGGTGGCCGCGGCCGTGGTCCAGGGTGAGGCCGGCGATCACGCCGCGGGCGTCGGGGTCCTGGACGGGGGTGCGCTCCCCCGCGTAGTACGGGAGCATCAGCAGCCCGCCGGCGCCGGGCCCGACGGCGTCGGCCTCGGCGAGCAGCTGCGGGTAGGGCACCTCGCCGGTGAGGCGGCGCAGCCAGGCGGTGATCGCCCCCGAGGTGGCCATCCCGCCGGCCAGGCAGTACGTGCTCTCGAAGGCGCCGACGGTGCCCCACATGGTGCCGCCAGTGACTCGCTGGTCGGTGGTGGCCACCAGGAACATGGTGGTGCCGTACATCAGCATCAGGTCGCCCGGGTTCTGGGCGTCGGCACTGACGGCCTCGGTCCAGGCGTCGATCGAACCGGTGATCACCGGGGTGCCGGGCTCGATGCCGGGCAGGACCGAGGCGGCCTCCGCGGTGACCGTGCCGGCCTGGTCACCGGGCCACCGCAGCTCGGGCAGCGGCAGGCCGGGGGCGATCAGCTCGGCCCACGGCTGGTGCCAGGCCAGCTGCTCGGAGTCGTACAGCGGGGAGGACTGGCTGGCGCTGTGGTGGTCCAGCACGTAGGCACCGGTGAGCTTCAGCGCCAGGTAGCTGGCGGGCATCAGGAAGCGCTGGGCGCGGGCGTAGGCCTCGGGCTCGTGCTCGCGGATCCAGGCGATCTTGGGCCCGGCGGCCTGGGAGGTGAGCACGGAACCACCGCGGGTCAGGATCTCCTGCTCGCCGAGCTGCTCGGTGAGGCGGGAGATCTGCTCACCGGCCCGGGTGTCCACCCCGTAGAGGATGGCCGGGCGCACCGGCTCGCCGTCCTGATCGGCCAGCAGCACGCACGGCCCCATCCCGGAGACGCCGAGGGCCTGCACCTCCGTTCCACCGGGTGCGGTGAGCTCCGCGGTGATGGAGGCGAACTCCTCCCACCAGAGGCGGGCGTCCATCTCCACGTGCCCGGGAGCGGGGCGGTCCACCTCGTGCTCTCGCACCGCGGTGCGCAGGATGGTCCCGTCGGCCGCCACCAGCACACCCTTGGTGCTGGAGGTGCCGACGTCGACCCCCAGCACGGCGGGCGCGGCGGGTGATCTCTCGCCTGCCACGACGGTCAGGCCTGCTCGGTGCGGGCCGGGCCGATGGGGCTGAGGGGGCCGGGGCCGGCGTTGTACTGGATCTCCATCGCGTCGTAGTCCGGGGCTGCGGGTCGCGCGGCCGCGGGCCTGTCGAGGTAGAAGATCGCGGTGGAGGCGATGTCGTCGCGCAGCGGAAGGTAGCGGCCGGCGGACTTCCAGCCCAGTGCCTGGATATCGACCTTGGGCAGGCCCTTGGCGAAGCGGATCGGATCCGCCACGTGCCAGCGGTACATGCCGAACCGCTGCTGAGCGACGTACAGGCCGTCGGGGCGGATCACCTGCGGCATGCCGAGGTAGGGGGTGGTGAACGCGGTGTATCCCTCGCCGGGGATGTCGAAGTTCCAGGCGCCGCCGAAGTAGTCCTCGGTACCGGTGCCCGCGATGGTCGGGAAGCCGGAGACCGGGTCGTCATCATCCATGTAGAACTTGATCTCGCCCTCGCCCCACCAGCCGTTGGAGTGCACACCCCAGGCGATGTAGGTGCCCACGTACTGGCCCTGGCCCTCGATGCCTTCCAGCAGCACGTGCGGGGTGGCCTCGTCCAGGGGGTTGGAGCGGCGCCACTGGGCATGGAAGTAGGCGTCCTCGCTGTGATCGCCGCCGATCTCGTAGGTGACCTGGTAGTACACGCGGGCATCGGTGTCCGAGGTGTTCTCCAGGGTGAGCCGTGCGCCCTCGCGGAACGGCATCGGCCAGTAGGAGTTGAAGCCGCCATGCGGGTTGGCGGCGACCATCTGCGAGTCCACCTGGGCGAACACGCCCCAGCCGTGGCAGAAGAAGTCGCCGTAGGGCACCTCGACCGCGGGCTCCTCGCTGCCGTCCCAGTAGGCGCGCAGCACCAGCGTGCGCCAGTTGTCAGGGTGCGTGGTGACCCAGATGTGGGTGATCACGCCGGCGGTGTCGATCTCCGCCAGGGTGAAGGTCTCCCCCGCCTTCACGTCGACGCTGGGCGAGATCTTCCAGCCCTGACCCAGGTCCCGGCCCGCCTCGGCGCCGGTTCCCTCGGTGGCGCGGCCGCCGCCGCCCGGGGAGCCGTCGAAGTTCTCGGGGCTGATCGAACGGGTCAGGGTGGGGCGCAGGCGGGCGAGGTGCGTGGGATCGTGGCTCATGGTGGATGGCTCCCTGGGGCGGTGTCGACGCTGAGACTGATGAGGGGAAACGCCCCCTTGACGAGGAAACGTTTACCAGCACCATACGGAGTGGGGGCGGTTGGAGTCAACGATGACCCCGCCCGGGTCGACGTTTGCCGACGAGGCCCCTCTACCCTGCGCGGCTGCACCGGATCCTCCCCGGAGCCGGACAGGACGCGGCCGCCGACAACCTCACGGAGCGCGGGTGGCACTCGGGCACTAGGTCCCGTTGACGGCATCACAGATCGGGGCTAGGGTGTGAAAACGATTACCGCCTCGTGAGCCCTCTTCGTGGTCAAAGCACGCGATGTCGCGTGCGAGGAACCGCCGCCGGAACCACGAGCACTCTCACCCGCCCCGGGCTCCCGGGCGAACCGACCCCGATCCGCAGCATCCCCGATGACGAGGAGAACGATCATGAAGCGACGTACATTCATCAGCGCAGCCGGTGCCGCTGCGGCCGTGGGCGGTCTCGCCGCCTGCGGCAGCGGCACCCCCGGGCAGTCGAAGGAGGACCCTCAGTCGGCGGGCCGCGCCCAGGTCGAGTTCTGGGGCAGCGTGTTCACCACGCCGGAGAACGACTGGTACCAGAAGGTCGTCGACGACTTCAACGCCGCCCAGGAGGACGTGTTCGTCAACTACCAGGTGGTCCCCGGTGACGCCTGGGACCAGAAGCTGAAGGCTGCGCAGGCAGCGGGCAATGCGCCCGACATGTACGTGCAACCCGGGCGTCTCGACACCGCCGCCCGCACCGGTCTCCTGCTCCCCCTGGACGACCTGTTCGATGCGAGTGCGCTCGATGGCGCCACCGACGCGGCCAAGGAGGTGTGCCAGTACCAGGGCCAGTTCTACGGCTTCCCGCTGCTGGTCGAGCCGCAGATGATGCTCTACTGGAACAAGGAGCTGTTCGAAAAGGCGGGCCTGGACCCCG
The DNA here is from genome assembly GCF_025144775.1 of Brachybacterium sp. p3-SID957. Lineage (NCBI taxonomy): Bacteria > Bacillati > Actinomycetota > Actinomycetes > Micrococcales > Dermabacteraceae > Brachybacterium > Brachybacterium sp. p3-SID957. The sequence goes on from NZ_JALXKT010000003.1 coordinate 82,450, forward strand.
AGGCGCCGCCCGCCTCCTGGGACGAGACCTACGAGGCATGCGAGGCCCTGGCCTCCGTGATGGGCAACGGAGAGTTCGCACTGAACACTGCGGTCGACTCCGGCACCTTCGGATGGACCACTGTCGCCGCCCAGATGCACGTGGCGGGTCATCTGCCGATCTCTGATGACTGGTCCACGGCTGACGCTGAGGATCCTGCGTACGAAGAGCTCATCACCTTCTACAAGACCCTTCAGGACAACAAGTGGATCCCGCGGCAGCCGCTGGGAGCCGGCAACTCGGCGCAGGCGCTGGGCGAGGGCAAGGTGGCCATGATGTCCCAGGGCTCATGGGGCATGTCGGAGATCGCTGCGGACTACCCGGACATGGTGGAGAAGATCGGGATGGCCCCGTGGGTGCAGAGCGACGGGGATCAGACCACCTCCGTCTCCACCATCGGCAACATGAAGTGGGTCATCGACGCCAAGGCGAAGGAGCCCGAGGGAACCGCCGCCTTCTTCGAGTGGGTGCTCACCGACGCGGAGGTGCTCAAGCCCTTCTTCGTGGATACGCAGTTCACCAAGGCTCCGGCGCGCGACGAGGTGACCGAGGTGGTCAACTCCGACCCCGCGGCCGAGGACGCTCCGTGGTCCGACGTGGTCTTCGAGGACGTGGTGCCCTATTGCATCCCCGAGGCCCAGTACCCGTGGGACGTCAACTTGGCGATGGGCAATGCGATCCAAGCCGGCATGCTCGGCGAGAAGTCGCCCGCCGATGCCCTGGCCGAAGCGCAAAAGGAGATCCAGAAGGTGATCGACCGCGAGAACCTTGCGGAGATCCGCGCCGAGATGGACGCCTGATCGGCGTCGGCGAGGGAGGACAGGCGATGGCCATCAGCACGACGACCCGTACCAGACCCAAGTCGGCGGTGCACCCCAGCCGCCGCGGCGACACCAGCATGGCGTACATCATGCTGGCGCCGGTCCTGATCCTGCTCAGCATCTTCGTGCTGTGGCCGGCGATCCAGGCGGTGTACCTGAGCTTCTTCGACTGGAGCTTCTACTCCGAGTCGGCCTTCGTGGGCTGGAAGAACTACACCAACGTGCTGACGGACGGGAACTTCTGGTCGGCGATCGTGCGCGGCCTCCAGTTCGTGCTGATGACCGTGCCGATCGGCCTCGTCCTGGCCTTCCTCGTCGCCTCCCTGGCGACCTCCGTGTCGCGCAGGATCTCCACGCTGCTGAAGATCAGCATCTACATCCCGTCGGTGATCTCGGGCGTGATCGCCTCGATCACGTTCGTGATCATCTATGACTACTCAGGCGGCCTGCTGAACGCCCTGGTCAACCTGTTCGGCATCGACAACCAGGCGTGGCTGGGAGATACCCGCTTCGCGCTGGCTGCGATCGCCGTGCCGGCGGTGTGGCTGGGAATGGGCATCAGCACGCTCATCATGATCGCTGCCATGCTCGACATCCCTGAGAGCCTCTATGAGGCGGCAGAGCTCGAGGGCGCCAACTGGTGGCAGAAGACTATCTACATCACGATTCCGCAGATGAAGAATGTGCTTCTGTTCCTGCTGATCACCGGGTTCGTCGGCTCGATCCAGCAGTTCGAGCTGCCGCTGGTGATGACCGGCGGCGGCCCCAACAGCGCCACCGAGCTGCCGAACCTCTTCATCTTCAATCACTTCCGCGGGGATGCTTACGTGGGCTATTCGATCGCCGCGGCGCTGCTGCTGTTCCTGGTGCTGGGGACGATCTCCTCGATCATCTTCCGCATCGTCAACTCCGAGAAGCTGGTCGACTGACATGACCGTGACCACTGAACAGACCGCTGCCCCACTCATGCAGGATGCTGCTCAGGCCGCATCCGTGCGCCGCACAGCCCGCAGGCGCCGCATGCTCCATCCACGATGGATGCTCACTTTCCTGATGAAGGCGTTCTTCTCGCTGATCATCGTGATGCTGGCGCTGTTCCCCCTGGCCTGGATGGTGATCTCGGGGTTCAAGATCCGCACCGAGGTGGTCTCCACCCCCTTCCAGTTCTTCCCGGAGGTCTGGCACTGGGAGAACTACGTGCAGATCCTCTCGGATCCCAGCTTCCTGCGGACGCTGATGATCACCGGGCTCGGAGCGGTCATCTTCACGACAGGGTCGATCGCCGTGAACTCCATGGCCGCCTACGCGTTCGCACGGCTCGAGTTCAAGGGCAAGCGCTTCGTGTGGCCCCTGGTGCTGATGACGATGTTCATCCCCGGCATGACGATCCTGCTCACCAGCTTCATCGTGGTGACGGACCTGCGGATGCTGGACACCTTGGCGGTGCTGATCATCCCCGGTATGGCCACCGCCGGCCACGTTTTCTTCGTGCGCCAGTTCTACCTGAACATCCCCTCCAGCCTGGAGGAGGCCGCCGTGGTGGACGGGTGTGGAAGATGGGGTGTGTACCTGCGCATCTTCCTCCCCCTGTCCAAGGCGCCCTTCGTCGTCGTGGGCATCACCAGCTTCATGGCGTTCTGGAACAGCTTCGTGTGGCCGGTGCTCACGATCACCAGTCCGGACCTCTACCAGGTGCAGCAGTACCTGGCCGCTTTCCGCGGAGAGCGCAGCTCGGAACTCGGGATCCTGATGGCGGGCTCCGCCTGCGCGGCCGCCCCGATCATCATCATCTTCCTGATCTTCCAACGACAGATCATCGCCAACATCAAGATGGCGGGCCTGAAGTAGTCAGGGGAGCCCGCATCAGCGGTGCCGTGCAGCAGCTACAGTGCATCGGCGGTCCTACTTCCCCGCGAGGCCCAAGCCCAGTCCACGAATCGCACCGTGCCGTCCGGTGCGGTGGGACTCCTGCACAGTGGGCGGGTCGGGCGCCGGGCACGGTGTCGCGGGGCCTGCAAAGAGTCGAGTGCCTCCCGTACCTGCTCGATCTGTACGGGCGTCAAGGGGGGATGTGGGCAGTGGCCCGGTAGCAACCTCGGCGACCAGGACGAACCAGTCTCCTTTAGTGAAGCTCGCGACCAGCGAAGGTACGGGCGCAGCGGCGGGGAGTGCCGCGAGGGTGTCCGCCGCGCGTCGATTGAGTCGTACGGAGTCAGGAATGTCGAGTTACCGAACTGCCGTGACGAACAGGCTGTGACCTGTCGTAGCTGTGACGATCTAGGTGCTGCTCGGAGAGAATCCGTCGGAGCAGGGCCGTGTGTGCGCGACCGGGCCCCGCGTATCGCCCTAAGTCTGCCGCGCAGGGATGTCGGGAAGTGGACCACGTCCGGCGGTGGTTCATGCGCGCCACCTTCCCACGAGCGCTTGGTCATTGCTACGGCATTTCGATCCCCAGCGGGCGAATGGTGAGGCCGCCCCTCCCCCAGCCGCCGCCGGTGACCCAGCAGCGCCCCTCCGCCTCGGGGTCCGTGATGATCTCGGCGCAGTGCTCATCGAGGTCGAGATCCACAGCACCTGCGTCCTCGAAGCGCATCGGGTCGGTGGACCAGTAGGCGAGGGTGCGGTCGTACTGGGTGGACTCGCACACGAACAGAAGCCACCCCTGCCCCGCGCGCACCACGAACGGCGACTCGGTGGGCCCGCCGTAGGTGCCCTCGACGGTGGACTGGTAGGCGACCTCGGGTTCGGACCATGCGAACAGGTCGTCGCTCGTGCGCACGGCGACCTGGTGGAAGCCGCCCTCGGGTGCGGACGTGCGGGTGTAGTACATCAGCCAGCGCTCCCCGTCATGGATCACCATCGGGTCGCGGGCATCGAAGCCGTCCTCGAACAGGGTGCCGCCGGGATGGTGCTCCCAGGTGAACAGGTCCCCACTGGTGGCGAGCTCCATGCGGTACCGGGTGTGGTCCTCGGTGCCGCCGGCATAGAACATCCAGTAGCGGTCGTCGTGGGCGATCACATGCGGCGCCCACACGTGGGTCTCGCCGATGTCCTTCCGTGCATCGAGGACGGGGTCGTGAATGGTCCACGTCGCCCCGTCGAGGTCGTCGGCAGAAGCGTGGAGGAAGAGATCCTCGTGCAGCGGATCGGCGGGCTCCGGGTGCCAGATGCCGAAGACGTGCCAGCGTCCATCGGCCGCACGGATCAGCGTGTGGTCGTTGATGTACCAGCGCTCCTGGGCCGACGGCGAGGCGTCCAGCAGGCGGCGCTTCTCCCCGGGAATGAGACGGACCATCGGGCAGCGCTCCTTCACGGCGACGACGTAGTAAATCGTTTACCCACTCCATCATGCAGACGAGCGGGCACCCGAGCATTCTTCGCGCCATCGCACGGGATGACGCGACACATGGGTCGCACACGAGCCTATCCTGTTCGCGAATCGGCGGTAAACGATTGCTCTCGTAGCCCGTTGAGGCCTACTCTGGCAGGGCAGTGTCGTGCTCACCCCACACCAATGGAGCTTCGGATGAACACCCCTCGTACTGACCGCACCCGGCCCACGAGAACCCGGCCCACGAGCGCCGCGGCCACGAGCACCCCAGCCACGAGCACCGCGCCCCCCGGCGCCGTCGACCGCGCCTCGTTCCTGCGCAGCGGCGCGCTGGCCGTGGGCGCCGGAGCGCTCGGCGTCGCCGCGGCCGCCCAGCCTGCCCTCGCCGACCCCGCCGCGCCTGAACCCGGCAGGGGTCCGCGCGGCGTCGGCCCCGGCGTGGATCCGAACCCGCACTACGAGCGTCCGCGCATCACCCGCCTGAAGACGGTGACGGGACCGGGCATCACCACCCGGTTCCGCATGGATGCCACGGACCTGGGCGCCCCGGCCGTCACCCCCGACGGCCGCATCCTGGTGATCTTCGGCGACACCTTCGAGGAACCCGCGGTGGGCGGGGGCTGGTGGCGCTCCCCCGTCGGCCTCTACGCGGATCCGAAGCGCAAGCTCAAGCACGGCCTGGAATGGACCGGCGCCGTGGGAGGCGAGGCCGCCGAGGAGCTCGTCGAGTACGCGCACGACAGCAATCCTGTCTCCACCATCCTGCCCGGTGATGTGCTCACCGTGGGCGACACGATGTACCTGTGGGTGATGGTCAACCACGGCTTCGGCAACGTCGGCTCCACCGAGATCTGGACCTCGGCCAATTCCGGGGAGACCTGGGAGCGCACCGCTCAGATGTTCCCCGGCGACCACCTCGACGGCTTCTCGCAGCAGTGCACCTGGTGCCTGAACCCCGAGGACGACCACGTCTACCTGCTCACCACCGGTTTCCAGCGGGACAAGTCCTCGATCCTGCAGCGCGTCCACAAGGATTCGATCCTGGACCCGGACGCCTACGAGACCTGGGGCGCCACCGGCGAGGGCGAGGACCAGCAGTGGGCCTGGGGCAACCCGCCCACCCCGGTGCTGCACGGCGCGATCGGTGAGATGTGCCTGCGCATCGTGGAGGGCACGTGGGTGCTCACCTGGTTCAACGCCGGCCTGTACCGGGTGGACGTGGCGATCGCCGATACCCCCACCGCATTCGGCAAGGCCCCCTTCATCGAGACCCTGCTGTGGGGCTGCGGCTGGGGCCAGGAGGACGACGAGCGCGTGGCGCAGCTCTACGGTCCGTACGTGCTCCCCGGCTCGACGCTGGATGACCTGCACCTGCTGTGCTCGCAGTGGAACACCGGCGCCGGCTGGCCGTACCACGTGCAGCAGTACCGCGTGCAGGGCCTCGGCACCGGGATGCGCGCGCTGCGATGACCCCGCCTCGCGCGAGACCATCGCCCCACATCGACACCTCCGCCATGACGCGTTCCGGCTTCCTCCGCGCCGGGTTGGGCGCGCTGGGGGTCGGCGCGGGCCTGGGGGCCGGCGCGGCATGCTCGTCCCACAGGGATGGGACGCCCGACGGGGCGGTGACGGAAGGCTCCAGCGACCCCGCCCCATCGGCACGGTCCGATTTCGGGCCCGTGGCCGACGGGTGCCCGCGCGTGGAGCGCATGCACCCGATCACCGGGCCCGGCATCACCACCCGGTTCCGCATGGAGGCAACGGACCTGGGTGCCCCGACGGTCACGCCCGACGGCCGCATCCTGTTCATCTTCGGGGACACCTTCGAGGAGGCTGTGGTGGGTGGCGGCTTCTGGCGCTCGCCCGTGGGGCTGTTCGCCGATCCCGACGTGCCGCTGGACGACGGCATCACCTGGACCTCCGCGGTGGGAGGGCAGACCGCCGAGCAGCTGGTCCCCTACGAGCACGACGACGCCCCTGTCTCCACCATCCTGCCCGGTGATGTGCTCACCATCGGGGAGACGATGTACCTGTGGGTGATGGTCAACCACGGCTTCGGCAACGTCGCCGGCACAGAGATCTTGACCTCGGCCGATTCCGGCGAGACCTGGGAGCGCACCGCCCAGATGTTCCCGGGCGATCACCTCGACGGCTTCATGCAGCAGTGCACCTGGTTCCTGCACCCGGAGGACGGTCACGTGTATCTGCTGACCACGGGCTTCCAGCGGGACAAGGGCGCGATCCTCTCCCGGGTCCCCGCCGACGCGGTGCTCGATACTGAGGCCTACGAGACCTACGGGCGCACGGGCGAGAGCTGGGAGTGGGGCGGGCAGCCGGAGCCGGTGGTCGAGGGCACCGTGGGCGAGATGTGCCTGCGGGTCGTGGAGGGCACCTGGATGCTCACCTGGTTCGAGACCGCGGGGTACCGGGTTGACTGCCTGGGGGCGGACTCCCCCGAGGCGATCGCCGAGGCAGAGCCCCTCACGCTGCTGCACGGTGGGGAGTGGGGGAAGGAGGGCCACGACGTGGTGGCCCAGCTGTACGGGCCGTACATCGTTCCCGGCTCCACGCTCGAGGTGCTCCACCTGGTGTGCTCGCAGTGGCACACAGGTCCGGACTGGCCGTACCACGTGGAGCAGTACCGGATCGAGGATCCGCTGCGCCGTCAGTGCGCAGGCTGAGCCACGGGGACGATCCGCACTCCGGCTCGCGGGCACGACCGGGGCTCGGCACCGAACACGACCTGGACTCCGCACCGGGCAGAATCGACCCATGGCCTTCACGATTGACTTGCAGATCCCCACCGATACCGAGCTGCTCTCGCTGTACGACGCCGTGGGCTGGAGCGCCTACACCGCTGACCCGGAGCGCCTGGCGCGTGCGGTGCGCGGATCCCACCTGGTGCTGTGCGCTCGCAACGAGGCGACCGGTTCCCTGGTTGGCCTTGCCCGCACCGTCTCGGACGGGGAGACCATCGTGTACGTGCAGGACATCCTGGTCACGCCCGATCATCAGCGCGAAGGCATCGGCGGCGCGCTCCTGGACGCAGTGCTGGAGCACTACGCCGATGTGCGGCAGCTTGTGCTTCTCACCGACGACGAGCCCGGACAGCGCGCCTTCTACGAGTCGCGCGGGCTCACCGAGGCCCACGATATGAGCCCGCACCCCACCCGCGCCTTCGTGCGGTTCGTCTGAACGCGCACCGGGGCGCGACGATCCCCGAAGCCGTCGGCCTCCGGGATCGCGCCCCATCCCGGTGGCCTCGATGCCCAGCTCGTGGAACTCCGCGACGGTGGTGTCCAGCACTGCCTGGGAGGCCACCGCAGCCCTGTCCCTTGAGCGGCCTACGCTGGCCCCATGCACACATCCGATGACTCGTCCCCTTCGTGCTGTGCCGCCGGTAGGGAGCAGCTCGGCCCGGACACCGTTGCCTCCCAGGCATCGGCTGAGGGGACCGACAGCGCCTCCGTGGCCGCTCCCGTGCGTCGGGGTCCCGAGCACCCGCATGCCTTCGCGGCACCGTCCGAGCAGGTGCGCGCCCGCGCCCTGCACGCTGTGCCGATCGAGGCCGGTCCCTTCCGGATGGGAACCGAGGACGTCGACCGGAACCCCATGGACGCCGAGTCGCCGATCCGCGAGGTGGAGGTGGGCGCCTTCCGCATCGACCCCACCTGCGTGACCAACGCCGAGTTCGCAGCATTCGTGGACGAGACCGGGTACGTGACCGAGGCCGAGGAGTTCGGCTGGTCCTACGTGTTCGGGGCGCTGCTGGAGCCCGAGGTGCGCCGCTGCTCACCCAAGCCCCCGGGCACACCGTGGTGGAGGGCCGTGCACGGCGCTCGCTGGGATGCCCCGGAGGGCCCCGGCTCGGACGCCGAGGACCGTGCCGACCACCCCGTGGTGCACGTCTCCGTGCGTGACGCGGAGGCGTTCGCCGCCTGGTGCGGGATGCGTCTGCCCCGGGAGGCGGAATGGGAGAAGGCCGCCCGCGGCGGCATCGACCAGGCTCGCTACGCCTGGGGCGATGACCTCACCCCGGACGGTGAGCACCGCTGCAACATCTGGCAGGGCGCCTTCCCGTTGCGCAACACCCTCGAGGACGGGTACCTGGGCACGGCCCCGGTGCGGTCCTTCCCGCCCAACGGCTTCGGCCTGTACGAGGTGGCGGGCAACGTGTGGGAGTGGTGCGGCGACACATGGGACGCGGGGCACGCACCGTCGATGAGGGGTGACGTGCGTGTGATCCGCGGCGGCTCGTACCTGTGCCACGACTCGTACTGCAACCGCTACCGGGTGGCGGCCCGCCATGCCTCCGCCGTGGAGGACGCCAGCGACAACAAGGGCTTCCGCCTGGCCGCGGACGCCTGACCCTGCTGACCGGCAGGCCCTGCCGTCACGCCGTGCCGTCAGGCCTCGCCGTCAGGCCTCGCGGTCAGGCGTTGCCGTCAGGCCTCGCGGCGCCCCTTGGCCAGGTCCAGCAGGTGGTCCAGCACCACCTGGCCGCTGGAGCGCAGGCCGCCGTGCTCGTACTCGCTGGTGACCCAGGTGCGCAGGCGCGGCAGCAGGGCGGCGGTGGCCATGGAGTACTCGCGCGGCACGTAGGCGTCGTCGTAGTACACCGCCGCAGCACCCGGGACGTCCGCGGCCCGCAGGGCGCCCTCGTCGTACAGCCGCGGCCATGGGTGCTGGGCCAGCAGCTCGGCGGCCTCGGCCCACACCTGCAGCTCCGGGTCCTCGGTGAACAGCTCGCGGTGCACGTGCTCGCCGGCCAGCAGCGTCGGGTCCTCGCGCACGGTCCCGGGCATGGCGCGCTCGGCGGCCCAGTCCGTGACGGTGCCGTCGGCCCAGCAGGACTCGTGGATCACGGCGTAGATGGGGTTGCGGCCGCCGAAGGGCAGGGCTGCGGCCAGGTCGTGAGCGAAGGCCGGGGAGTCCGGGTCCAGGCCCAACAGGTGGTGCAGCTGCTCCTGGCCCTGGGAGCGTCCCAGCAGCATGCCGATGCGGCGCAGGCGCTCCACGCCGACCTTCTGCCCGCCGGGCAGGCGCAGGCGACCGGCCTCCGCGCGGTCCACCAGCACGCGCATGCGGTCGCGGTCGCCGGGGAAGCGGGCCCAGTGCCGCTCACTGCGGGCAGCCATGCCTTCCCAGGTGGTGCGGTACACGGACTCCATGTCCGGCCCCAGGGAGGGGATGCCGCCGGTGAACAGGGCGGTCTCCACCGAGGCCGCGGCGGCGCTGAGGTAGCGCAGGGTGGTGAACCCGCCGAAGGACTGCCCCAGCAGGGACCAGGTGTCCACGCCCAGGTGCTCGCGCAGCAGCTCGGCATCGCGCACGATCGCGTCGGCCCGGAAGTGGGTGAGGTACTGGGCCTGTTGGGCGGGGGTGGCCTCCCGCAGGGTGGCGGCCCCGTCGATCGCGCCCTCGGGCAGCGCCACATCGGGGCCGACGGGCGTGGAGCGGCCGGTGCCGCGCTGGTCCAGCATGATCACGCGGTGCTCGCGCAGGGCACGGGCGAGCCAGGGCGGGCTGTCGGGGCCCACGCTGCGGGGCGCCTTGGAGCCGGGCCCGCCCTGCAGGTACACCAGGTAGGGGCGGTCGGTGCCCTCGGGGTCGGCGTAGATGCGGGCGAACAGCTCCAGGCGCGCGGAGGTGTCGTCCTCGTGGTCCAGCGGCACGGGGAGCGTCACCTCGGTGACCTCGAGGCCGGGCAGGGTCCAGGTGTGCGAGCGGGTGTCGGTGCTCATGGTTCCTTCCGTGATCATGGGTCCTGGCGGGTGCTGTCCCCGGCGAAGAACTCCCATTCGAACACGTGGCGCCGCCCGGGGCGGTCACTGCGGTCCAGTGCACGCCCCACCACCACCTGGGAGATCCGCTCGAACACGTCGGCCACGCCGTAGTAGCTGATGGGCCCGTAGAACTGGGCCTCCTCGGGGATGTCGCCGATGGCGATGATCTCCAGCTCCTCCGGCATCGTGATGCCCAGGTTCTGGGCTGCGGTCTGCAGGGCGACGGCCTGATAGCCGGTGTAGCAGACCACCGCGCGGGGGGCGTTCTCACCGCGCAGCCACTCCAGGCTCGAGCGGTATGTCTCGCGGCGCCCGGGCAGGGTGGAGTGCAGCAGGTCCGGTGTCGGGCCGTCGCCGTGCTCCTCTGCGGCCTCGAGGAAGGCGCGGGTGCGGGCGGGGATCCGGGCGTCGGAGGCGGGGTCGTAGCGGTGCGGGACCAGCAGGTGCACGCGGTCGTGGCGGGCCCGCAGTCGCTGGTAGGCCGAGCGGATCGCGGCCAGGGGGGAGGAGGAGATGACGTCGAAGCTCTCCGGCTCCATCCTGGTGGTGAAGGCGACGATGCCGGTGCTGGTGGTCTCGGCCAGGCGGCGCACCTTCTCGGGCCCGTCGGCCACGAAGTCCACGCTGGTCACGAAGGCGCTGTCGGCCGAAGCGCCCTGCAGGTACTCGTACCAGCGCTCGTCGGCCAGGATCAAGGTGGACAAGTCGTTCGGGAGGGCATCCCGGCGAACCTGGCGGGCCAGGCTCACGCCCCACGGATCGGCCAGGGTGCCCAGGGCCAGCACCACTCCCCCGCCGCGGCCGGTGCGCATGGCCTGCGCGGTGCGGTTGGGGACATAGGCGAGGGCCTCGGCAGCGGCGCGCACCTTGGCCTTGGTCTCCGGGGAACCGGAGGAGCGGCTGCCGCTGCGGCCGGAGAGCACGAAGGAGGCGGTGGCCACCGAGACCCCGGCCTCGCGGGCGACGTCGGCGAGGGTGACGGTGGCGCGCACGGGGCCGCTCCCGTTGGCTTGGCCGTGCCCGTTGATGGGGCCGCTCCCGCCTGCACCTGTACGGCCGTTCGGGGTCATCGACCGCGCCCCGTCGTCTCGACCACGTGCACAGTGACGCCTGCCTCGCGCAGCGCCTGAAGGGCATCCGGGTCAGCGGCGTCGTCGGTGACCAGCTCGTCGATCGCGTCCACGGGACCGATGCGGGCGAAGGCATCAGCCCCCACCTTGCTGGAATCGGCCACCACCACCACGCGGGATGAACGGTCGATGAGGCGCGCGCTGATGTTGGCCTCGGACTCGTCGTGCGTGGAGGCACCGTCGATGGCGTTGACGGCGTTGATGCCCACGAACATGGTGTCGATGCGGATCTGCGCGAGGAGCTGCTCGGCCCAGCTGCCCACCAGTTCGTAGCTTGACTCGCGCACCACTCCGCCGGTGACCACCAGCTGCAGGTGGCGGCGCACGGCGAGCTCCTGGGCGATGTTGACCGCGTTGGTGACCAGCACGGTGGGCCGTTCGGCGTCGCGGAACTCCTGGCGGGAGGCCAGTTCATGGGCGACGGCGGTGGTGGTGGTACCGCCGTTGAGGCCGATCACGCTGCCCGGCCGCACCAGGTCCACGGCGCGTGCGGCGATCAGCTCCTTCTGCTGCGCGTTGCGGGAGGCCCGGTAGCGCATCGGCAGGGAGCGGGCGTCGGGGTTGGCGGAGGCGCCGCCGTGGCTGCGGATCACCAGCTGCTGATCGGCCAGTGCATCCAGGTCGCGGCGCACCGTGGCCGGGGAGACGCCGAGCTCGGTGACCAGGTCCTCCACGCTCATGTGGCCGTGGTCGATGATCAGGTCGAGCACCAGGTCGAGGCGGCGCCTGCGGCCGCGCACCCGCTTGGGGCCCTCGGCGGTCTCGCACGGGTCCTTGGGATCCGTCATCCCTGCTCTCCTGGTCCCGGAGCGCACATCGGTTCTCAGCGCTTACTTCCGTCACCAGATGATAGGCGCTGTTCTGCTCGACGATGGCGCTTCTCATGCCGTTCGCTCACGAATGATCTTGGACAGGGGTCCAGGAACGCCCTCGCGGACGTACCCGCCCGCCGCACGTGGACGCGCGTCCCCGTCGTACACAGACGCGCGCCCACGTCGCACACATGGGCGGTCACCACGCCGCACAAAGGGCGGTCGCCGAGGGTCACCACGCCGCTCGGTAGACCCGACCCGCACCCCGCCAGACAGTTGTTGATTGCTTTTGATTCTTTTCTGCTCGTACAATCAGACCAACGCATCAACGAGAACCCCGGGAGGGACCATGACCGCCGCCGACGACACCGCCACCGAACCCACCGGGACCGGTGCCACCGCCACCGAGACCGAGCTGCGCACCCAGCCGGAGACGTGGCGTCGCGCCATCGAGCTGGCCCCCCGGTTCACCGAGGCCCTGCCCCGCAAGGGAGAGACGGTGCTGATCACCGGCTGCGGCACCTCCTGGTTCATGGCGATGGCGTACGCGAAGCTGCGCGAGGCCGCCGGCGAGGGCATCACCGATGCCGCCACCGCCACCGAGGTCTCCACCGCCCGCACCTACGACCGGATCATCGCGCTGTCCCGCTCCGGCACCACCACCGAGATCGTGGACCTGCTGCGCGAGACCGACACCCCCTCCGTCCTGATCACCGCCGTGGCAGGCGGCCCCGCCGCCGAGTTCGCCAGCGCCGAGATCGTGCTGGACTTCGCCGACGAGACCTCGGTGGTCCAGACCCGCTTCGCCACCAGCGCCCTGATGCTGCTGCGCGCCTCCGTGGGTGAGGACCTCACAGGCGCGATCGCCGACGTGGAGAAGGTGCTGGCCACCGAGCCCCCTGCCGAATGGATCGACGCCGAGCAGGTCACCTTCCTGGGCACCGGCTGGAACAAGGGCCTGGCCGACGAGGCCGCCCTGAAGCTGCGCGAGGCCACCCAGTCCTGGACCGAGGCCTACTACGCGATGGAGTACCGCCACGGCCCCATCGCGATCGCCCAGCCCGGCCGCCTTACCTACGTGTTCGGTGAGGCCCCTGCGGGCCTCGAGCAGCAGGTGGGCGAGACGGGGGCGACCTGGGTCGCCACGGGCCTGGACCCGGCCGCGCAGCTGGCGGCCGTGCACCTGTGGGCGGTGCGTCGGGCGGAGAAGCTGGGCCTGAACCCGGACACCCCGCGCAGCCTGAGCCGCGCGGTCCACCTGGACGCGTGAGAGCGGCCGACGCCACGATGGTCCCCATGGACACCTCCGACACCGCTCCCCCGTCACCCCAGCGCGCCATCGGGGTGGACGTGGGCGGCACCCGCACCAAGATCGGGCTGGTCAGCGCCGACGGCTCCCTGGGCATCCCCTACTCCCTGCCCACGCCGCGGGATCCCCGTGAACTGTGCGCGATGATCGCGCGGGAGACCACCTCGCTGGGCGAGCGGGCGGGCGTCGGCTGCGAGGTACCGGTCGGGGTGGCGGTGCCCGGGATCATCGACGAGGACCGCGAGGTGGTCGAGCTCGCCGTGAACCTGGGCTGGAAGGACCTCGCTCTCGGCGCGATGCTGCGCGAGGCCCTGAGCGCCCCGATCGCGCTGGGGCACGACGTGCGCGCCGGCGGCATGGCCGAGGCGGCGTGGGGCACCGGCAAGCTGCTGCCCCAGCGCAGACTCCCGGACTCGGGGAACCTCCCACCGCTGGCGGATCTGCTGTTCGTGCCGATCGGCACCGGGATCGCCGCGGCCGTGGTGCATGACGGCAAGGTGTTCGGCGACCGCTTCACCGGTGAGATCGGCCAGGTCATGGTGGAGGAGCCGTACACCGGCAAGAGGATGCGTCTGGAGGAGGTGGCCTCGGCCTCCGCCATCGGCCGCCGCTTCGCCGAGCAGATCGACCATGACGCGCACGCGCTGGTCACCACCGATGGCGGCCGTCCTGCGGCACGCGCCGTGGTGGACCTGGCCCGCGAGGGCCACCCGGGGGCCGAGCGCATCCTGGTCAGCGCCCTGGACACCCTGGGGCAGGCCCTGGCTACTATCATCTCCAGCGTGGGCACGCTGCCGGTGGTGATCGGCGGGGGCCTCGCCGAGGGCGGGTCGATCGTGCTGGACACCCTGCGCGGCGCGATCCAGTCCCGCCTGGGCGTGGTGCCCACTCCCCCGGTGCTGCCCAGTTCCCTGGGCATGTGGGCGGGCTGCCAGGGCGCGGCACTGCTGGGCATGAGCCGCGCAATCGCCGAGGCGCCCTCGTCCAGCGACGCCCCCGGGCCCGCGGCCGACAAGGCCCCTCGTCCTTCGGATCATGAGGCGGCGCGATGATCCTTGCCATCACCCCGAACCCCGCCCTCGACGTCACCTACACGGTCGACGCCACACGCCCGCATGAGGTGAACCGGGTGCGGGAGGTGCGCATCGAGGCCGGCGGCAAGGGTGTCAATGTCGCCAAGGTGCTGGCCCAGCTGGGCGAGCCAGTGCGCTGTGCCGGCCCCCTGGGCGGGCCCGCCGGTGACGAGCTGCGCCGGCGGTTGGCAGCCACAGCTGGCCGCCCCAGCACTTCCGACGCAGCAGACACCAACGCCGCCGACACCACCCCAGCCGATACCGACTCAGCCCACGCCCCCGCACAGGCGGCCGATCCTCTGCTGCGCCAGGGCTGGACCTGGATCGACGGCACCACCCGCCGCACCCTCGCCGTGGTGGATTCCGGCGGCGCCACCGGCCTGTACGAGCCCGGTCCGCAGCTCAGTGCTGCCGAGGTGCAGCAGCTGCTGGCCGACGTGGGCGCTGTGCTGACCGGCGCCATCCCCCCGATCGAGGCCGCCACCATCAGCGGCTCCCTTCCCGGGGGCATGAGCGGCGAGGACCTCGCCACCCTGATCGCGGCGATCCGCGACGCCGGCCGCCCCGTGCTGGTCGACACCTCCGGCCCCGGACTGCTCACCGCGGCCCGCGCCGGCGCCACCGTGCTGAAGCCCAATGCCGAGGAAGCGATGGAGGCCACCGGCGAGTCCACTGCTCTGGATGCCGCCCGCGCCCTGTGCGAACTGGGTGCCGGCACCGTGGTGTGCTCCCTTGGCGGGGAGGGGATGCTGGGCCTGCAGCCTGTCGAGGCCGTGGACCGCACCGCTGCCACGACGGTCCGCGCCTGGCGGGCCCGTCTGCCCCAGGCGCTGGACGGCAACCCCACCGGGGCCGGCGACTCGGTGGTCGCGGCTCTGGCCTCCACCGTGCTGCTGGGCCGCACCGACCTGCCCACCGCTCTGCGCCGGGCCGTCGCCGTCGGCGCCAGCGCCGTGACCCGCCCCGTCGCCGGGGAGATCGACCTGGAGCTGATCGATCAGCTCGAACCCACCGTCACGATCGAGGAGATCTGATGCCCCTGAGCCCGCTCACCCCCGTCGCTGCTCGCGCCCGCGAGGCCGGTCACGGCCTGGCCGCGTTCAACGTGATCCACCTGGAGAACGCCGAGAGCTTCCGCATCGCCGCCGAGGCGGTGGGGGTTCCGGTGGTGATGCAGATCAGCCAGAACTGCGTGAAGTACCACGGGGGCCTGGCCCCGATCGGTCTGGCCACCCTGGAGATCGCCCGCCGCTCGGAGGTGGATGTGGTGGTGCACCTGGACCATGCCGACGACCTGGACCTGGTGAAGGAGGCCCTGGACCTGGGGTTCTCCTCGATCATGTACGACGGCTCCAAGCTGCCCGACACCGAGAACCGTGCCCGCACCGCCGATGTCGTCAAGGCCGCCCACGAGCTGGGTGTGAGCGTGGAGGCCGAGCTCGGTGAGGTGGGCGGCAAGGACGGCGTGCACGATCCGTCGGCCCGCACCGACCCGGCCGATGCGGCCCGCTTCGTGGCCGACACCGGGGTGGACCTACTGGCCGTGGCCGTGGGCTCCTCGCACGCGATGACCGAGCGCACCGCCGCGCTGGACGAGCAGCTGATCTCCGCGATCGCCGCCGAGGTCCCGGTGCCGCTGGTGCTGCACGGCTCCTCCGGTGTGGCCGACGAGAACATCCAGGCCGCGATCCGGGCGGGGATGACCAAGATCAACGTGTCCACGCACCTGAACAAGGTGTACACCGGCGCGGTGCGGGGGTTCCTGGACCAGAACCCCACCGTGGTGGACACCCGGAAGTGGATGAAGGCAGGCCGCCAGGCAGGCACCGGGGAGGCCGAGCGGCTGATCCGCCTGTTCAAGGACGCCGCCCAGGGCTGAACGACCAGGCGAGCAGGGCTGGCCACCCGGGCAAACCGGCAATCCCCAGTCGGCGTCAGCCCTTCATGCCGGAGTGCGCCAGGCCCTCGACCACACGGCGCTGCAG
Source organism: Brachybacterium sp. p3-SID957 (assembly GCF_025144775.1). Lineage (NCBI taxonomy): Bacteria > Bacillati > Actinomycetota > Actinomycetes > Micrococcales > Dermabacteraceae > Brachybacterium > Brachybacterium sp. p3-SID957. The sequence continues at coordinate 98,736 of NZ_JALXKT010000003.1, forward strand.
CACGATGAACAGGATCATCAGCGGCAGCATCGCCATGAAGCTGGCGGCCATCATCACCGGGTAGTTGGAGGTGAACTGGCCCTGCATGGTGGAAAGGCCCACCGCCAGGGTGGTGCGGTCGTCGTAGGTGGCCACGATCAGCGGCCACATGAGGTCGTTCCACGAGGCCAGCGCGGTGAGGATCGCGACAGCGCTGAGGGACGGGCCGGACAGCGGGAACATGATCCGCCAGAACGTCTGCCACGGGGAGGCCCCGTCCAGGCGTGCCGCCTCCTCCAGTGAGCGAGGCATGCCCATGAAGTGCTGGCGCATCAGGAAGGTGCCGAAGGCGCTGAAGATACCGGGGGCGGCGATACCGGCCACCGTGTTCAGCCAGCCCAGCTCCTGGATGATCCCGTACTGCGGGATGAGGTAGATCTGGTACGGCACCATCAGGATCGACAGCACCAGGGCGAACAGCACGTTCTTGCCGCGGAACTGCATGCGGGCGAAGGCGTAGCCGGCCATGGCGCACAGGATGGTCAAGTCCCTTTGAGTGGTGGCTTTTGGGTCAGGCGGTCATGAGGAGCCGGCTGTTGTTCTCGGGGGTGTCGGTGGTGAGTATGTCGGCGAGGCGGCGGAGGGAGATGTCACTGATGTAGCGACGCTCGCCGTACTGCCATTCCTCGTGCTGGTCCTGGAGGACGGCGCCGACGAGACGGGTGGCGGAGTCTCGGTTAGGGAAGATCTGGACCACGTCTGCGCGGCGCTTGATCTCGCGGTTCACCCGCTCGATGGGGTTGTTGGACCAGATCTTGCGCCAGTGCTCGATCGGGAACGCTGCGAACGCGGTCAGGTCTGCTTCGGCGTCCTTCAGCATCGCCGCGATCTTCGGGAACGAGCTCTCGAGCGAGGCAGTGACCTGCTGGAACGAGTCCCGGACGGTCTCCGGGCTGGTCTGGGCGAAGATCGTGGAGACCAGGGCGTTGACGGGCTTGGAGCGCGCAGAGCCCAGCGTCTGGGTGATGTTGCGGGCGAAGTGGACCCGGCAGCGCTGCCATGACGCGCCGGGCAGCACGGCTTTGATCGCGTGCTTCAACCCGGAGTGCGCGTCGCTGGTCACCATAAGCACGCCCTCGGGCGCGGCGGGGGTGGAGATCGTCAGACCGCGTTCGCGCAGGCTGCGGAGGAACTCGGTCCAGAAGTCGGTGGTCTCCGCGTCACCGATCGCCATGCCGAGCACTTCCCGGTGACCGGTCGCGGCAACGCCCGTGGCGACCACGACGGCTTGGGAGACGACGCGCCCGCCCTGGCGGATGTCGAGATAGGTCGCGTCCAGGAACAGGTAGGGGAACCAGGTGTGGTCCAGGCGGCGGTGGAGGAACTCCGCGACA